>NZ_JAUZVL010000002.1:0-283770 GCF_031844545.1 Arthrobacter sp. AB6 | reverse complement strand
ATCATGGCCCGGCCCGCCTTGCCGTCCCGCAAAGCATTGCTGCGGGGCTCCCTACCGCTGCAGCAGGCTGATCGCATCATCGTCCGACAGTTGCTCAAAGCGCCGGTAGAAACTGCCCACCGCGCGGAACTTTCCGGGCAGGTGCAGGCACAGCACGGCGTCACATGCGCGCTCCACGGAGGCCTCTGCCTCGACGGAGCCAACCGGAGCGGCCGCCACAACGGCTGCCGCACCGCCGTCGCGCACTGCCTCGACTGCTGCACGCATGGTGGCTCCCGTCGCCAGGCCGTCGTCCACCAGGAGGACGGTCCTTCCGGCGAGGTCGAGGTCCGCACCCGGATAGAGCTCCACGCGGCGGAGCAGCTCAGACCGCTCCCGCTGCTCTACGGCGTCGAGCCATTCCTGGCGGACACCGTGTTCAAGGACGCGGTCCAGCAGGGGCTTGTTGACCAGCCGGACTGTCCGGCCATGGAGCCACGCCAGGGCGCCGTAGGCGGTTTCTTCATGGCCGGGAATTCCGAGCTTCCGGACCAGGACGGTTCCGAGGGGAAGGTGGAGGGCCTTTGCCACCGCCGCTGCCACGGGGATTCCCCCGCGGGCCAAGCCAAGCACAAGGGTGTCGCGCCGCTCCCGGAACTGCGGAAGGATGGCCGCAAGGCGTTCACCGGCGTCCGTACGGTCTTCGAAGAACGTGCGCATCAGTCCCTCCGGGAGAAAGGCTAGACGGCCAGGAAGGATATGGCAGCCTGCTTGAAGGCCCTGCTCGTCACGGCATTCGTGTGGTTCCTGCCGGGCAGAATAAGCTGCTCCGCCATGGAACCGGCCTTCCGCGCCAGTTCTTCAAGCTGCGGCAGGCTGGCGACCCGTTCATCCTTTTCCCCCGCCACCAGGAGCATCGGCATGTGGGGAACTGCCTCTGCGGGGTCGTACGGCTCTGCTTTGATGGCCTCCACCAGCGAGAGGAGCGCGAAGATGTTGTTGCTGGGCAGCAGGAGTGCCATCTTGAGCAGCCGGGCCGTGGATTCGTCGGCGATGGGGGTGCCGTCGGCGAGGTAGTCCTGCGCGGCCCGAAGGTCGAACTCGGCCAGCGGATCGGAAATGTTGGGGCCGCCAAGGACAAGGCGGTGGGTGATTTCCGGCTGGGTGGCGCCGAATTCCCAGGCGAGCCTGGAGCCCAGGGAGTAGCCCACGATGTCAAGGCCGCTGGAAGGGTCGCCTTCCTGCAATGGCCGCACGCCGGCGTCGAACGCTGTTTGCAGCAGGTCCGCGCGGATCCTGCTGGGGGAGTAGGAGTCCCGGTCCTCCGGGGCGCCGCTGCGGCCGTGGCCGGGCAGGTCCACCGTGATGACCCGCCGGCCGGCGTCCAGCAGCGCGGCCACCCATCCGGTGTCCTCCCAGTTGAGCTTGCTGGAGGAGGAGAACCCGTGCACCAGCAGGACCGGGCGGAACCCGGCATCAACCGCGGGATCATGCACCGCCACGTAGAGCTGCGGGTCCGTGCCTTCCACGGTGTGCGTGTGCTGTTGGCCGGTGTGCCTGCCGCTCATGGTGTCAGTCCTCATCAAGTACGGCGCCCAGGCGGACCCGGCGCTTCGGAACCTCGTGCTTTTATTTTTACTCTACCTGCCGGCCGCCCGGCTATTTCCCTTGGCCAGCTCCAGCCCCGGCGTCAATCCGGGTAGCGCAATGTGTGCTTATAAGCCGTCAAAACGACTGTTGGCGCCACCTACCCTGGGCCGGCGGGTCCGGGCAGTGAGCCGGCCGCCCGCCGCACAGGCCAGGGCAATCCCGGCGATAAGGGCAAAGGTGCTGAAGAGCTGGAGGCGGCTCTCTTCCGCACTGAACCCCACAGCGAAAATGAGGGCCAGCAGGACAAGTCCCAGGATGGTCAGGCCGGGGAAACCCTTCATCCGCAGGGGCAGCGGAATTCCTGCCCGGTCCGCCCGCCGCCGCAGGATCAGCTGGGAGACGAGGGCGCTTCCCCAGACCACCAGGCAGGTGGAGCCCACCAGCTGGAACAGGGCCGGAAGGATCCGTTCCGGGAACAGCAGTTCCAGGACCGTGGCGATGAATCCGAAGGCCACCGACACCCCCACCGCGAGCATGGGGACGTTGGCGCCGCCCAGGCGGGTGAGGACGCGGGGCGCTGCGGAGCGCTGGGCGAGGGAGTAGGCCATCCGCGACGCCCCGTAGAGGTTGGCATTCAGTGCGGAGAGGAGTGCGACGACGGCCACCAGGGTGATCGCCGTTCCGGCGCCGGGGATGCGGGCCGCGTCCAGCACCCCGGCAAACGGTGAGGCGAGGCTTTCCGAGGTGGCCGGAAGGACGGCGGCGATGACGAACACAGAGCCGATATAGAACACCAGGATGCGCCAGACAACAGTGCGGATGGCCTTGGCCACGCTCCGCTCCGGATCCTCCGTCTCCGCCGCGGCAACGGACACAATCTCCGTTCCGCCGAACGCGAAGATGACCACGAAGAGTGCGGACGCAATGCCGCCCAGGCCCTGTGGCGCAAAGTTGCCGGTGACATTGGACAGCCCGGGTGACGTGGCGGGCAGGAGGCCCAGGAGCAGGGCGGCGCCCACCGCCAGGAACAGCACTATCGCGGCAACTTTGAGGATGGCGAACCAGAACTCGAACTCGCCGAAGTTCCGGACCCCCGCGAGGTTGATGCCGGTGAAAACCACCATGAACACCAGCGCCAGCGCCCACACCGGAATGACCGGCCACACGGAGAAGAGGAGTGCAGCGGCCCCCAGCGCTTCGGCGGCGATCACCACCACCAGCTGGAGCCACCAGAGCCAGCCGATGGTGGCGCCGGCCGTCTTCCCCAGGGCGCGCTCAGCGTAAACGGAGAAGGCGCCGCTGTTGGGGTTCGCGGCGGCCATTTCGCCCAGGGCCCACATGACCAGGATGATCAGGGTGCCGGCCACCAGGTAGGAAATGAGGACGGCAGGGCCGGCTGCCTGCACTCCCGCGCCGGAGCCCAGGAACAGGCCGGCGCCGATGGCGCTGCCGAGCCCCATCATGGTCAGCTGCCGGGGCTTCATGCTGTGGGGAGGACGGACGGGCTTTCCGGTGGGTCGGACCGTGGTGGACTTCGTCGTCATTGCCGTGAACCTTCTTGGGGTTTGGATGGTGGGGCCTTGTGGGACCCCTTGAATTTACCGTCTACGGTCCCGCAGCGGAATTTGGTGCCCGCCGGCGGCAGGAGACCCCGGGACGGCCCCCCTCAGAAATATTTGGCATTTAGGGGGCGCCAACCCGTAGAATTAGTTTTGGTCAAAGTGACCATAACTCAGGCGGGTGCCTCTCCGGCGCCAAGCCCCTGGCCCACCGGAAGGCGGTGCACCATGTACTCCAGCTCAGCCAATGTCTCGGAACGCCAGGCCGCGCCGCCGTCGCTGGCCATCTCCACGGTCATCTTCGCGCTCCGCCCCAGTGAAAAATCCGGGCGCCCTACGCTCTGGCTGCCCCTGGTGCGGAGGATCCGGGAACCCTTCAAAGGGCTGTGGGCGCTGCCGGGCGGTCCGCTGAGCCACGCGGAGTCGCTCCAGGATGCGGCATCCAGGAACCTGAGGGAGACAACGGGACTTGCCCCCAGCTACCTGGAGCAGTTGTACGCGTTCGGCGGTCTGCACCGCTCACCCACGCAGCGGGTGGTTTCGATCGTCTACTGGGCCCTGGTCCAGCCGACCGAAGCCGCCCTCGCGGATGAGTCCGAGAATGTCCGGTGGTTCCGTGCGGACAGGCTTGGTGAGCTCGCCTTTGACCACAACGCGATCGTGGACTACGCGCTGTGGCGGCTCCGCAACAAGTTGGCCTACGGCTCCGTGGCCTACCACCTGCTGGGGGAATACTTCACCCTGGCCCAGGTGCGGGAGGTTTATGAAGCCGTCCTGGACCGCGAGTTGGATCCGGCGAACTTCCGCAGGCAGCTCAAGTCCACCCCCGAAATAGAAGAAACCGGCGAATACCTCCAGGGCGGCAAGCACCGCCCCCCGCGCCTCTACCGCTTTACCGGCCGGCCCGGCCTTGACCCAGACAACAGGAGCACACCATGAGCAGCGTCAACACGGCAATCCAGCTGATCACGCGCGAACAGGCCGAAAACGGCGCCACCGCAAAGGGCAGCACCTGCAGCCCCGCCCTGGCCAAAGGCCCCTGGGACTACGACCGTGCCGAGGCGCTCGCCGGCGTTCCCGCCTACGGCCCGGGTGCCTCCAGCGCGGACGTGGCTCCCGCCGCCACTCCCCGCCAGGGCCAGCTGCCCGAGGAGTACAAACTGGCCAGCGACGCCGAGCTGGGCGAAAGGATCCTGGCTGCGAAGGCCGCGCTGGGGGACAGGGCCGTCATCCTGGGGCATTTCTACCAGCGCGATGAAGTGATCCAGTACGCCGACTTCGTGGGCGACTCCTTCCAGTTGGCCAACGCCGCACTCACCCGTCCTGATGCAGAGGCGATCGTTTTCTGCGGTGTGCACTTCATGGCCGAAACCGCTGACATCCTCTCAGCCCCCGAGCAGGCCGTCATCCTGCCCAACCTGGCGGCCGGCTGCTCCATGGCGGACATGGCCGACGCCGACTCCGTGGCTGAGTGCTGGGAGCAGCTTGAGGAGATTTACGGCACGGAGCCCGACGCCGAGGGCCGGGTACCGGTCATCCCCGTCACCTACATGAATTCCTCCGCTGCCCTTAAGGCTTTCTGCGGCGAGCACGGCGGCATCGTCTGCACCTCCTCCAACGCCAGGACGGTCCTTGAGTGGGCGTTCCAGCGCGCCCGGCGGGTGCTGTTCTTCCCGGACCAGCACCTGGGCCGCAACACCGCCAAGGCCCTGGGCGTGCCAATGGAGCAGATGCCCATGTGGAATCCGCGCAAGGACCTGGGCGGCAACGATGAGCAGGCGCTGCTCGATTCCCGCGTCATCCTGTGGCACGGGTTCTGCTCGGTGCACAAGCGCTTCAGCGTGGCCCAGATCGAGAAAGCCCGCGCCGATTTCCCGGGCGTCCAGGTGATCGTGCACCCCGAATGCCCCATGGAGGTGGTGGATGCTGCCGATTCGGCCGGCTCCACCGACTTCATCAAGAAGGCAATCGCCGCGGCCACGGAGCCCACCACCTTTGCCATCGGCACCGAGATCAACATGGTGAACCGCCTCGCCGCGGAATACCCGCAGCACACCATCTTCTGCCTGGATCCCGTGATCTGCCCCTGCTCCACCATGTACCGCATCCACCCGGGCTACCTTGCCTGGGTGCTGGAGGAACTGGTGGCCGGGCGGATCGTCAACCGGATCACGGTGGCGGACTCCGTCCAGGACCGCGCACGGACCGCCCTCGAGCGCATGCTCGCCGCCAGGCCATAATGTCCACCCCGTCCACTGAGCCCGGCACGCGCCGGCGGCTGATCGTCGTCGGCAGCGGTATTGCCGGACTTTACGCCGCACTCCTGGCGGCGGACGCCGGGGCCGACGTGGTGCTCCTGAGCAAGGGCCCGCTTTGCGAGAGCAACACCTGGTACGCCCAGGGCGGCATCTCAGCCGTGCTGGACGAGCCCGCCCCCGGGGACACCGTTGCGGCCCACATTGCCGACACCCTGCAGGCAGGTGCGGGACACTGCAACGAAGAGGCAGTCCGGCTCATGTGCACGGAGGCCCGCAGGGACATTGCCGGGCTGGAACGGTTCGGCGTGGTCTTTGATCCCGGTGCAGACGGCGGCCCGGCGTTGGGGCTGGAAGCCGCCCATTCCGCCCCGCGGATCCTTCACGCAGGCGGCGACGCCACAGGCGCGAAGGTGGCCGCGGCCCTGATCCGTGCAGCACTGGCCCGGCAGGCAGACGGTTCCGTGGCACTTCATACCGGCGCCAACGCCACAGCCCTCCGGCAGACGGACGGTCGCGTCAACGGCGTCGAGTTCCTGCAGGACGGCCGGACACTCACACTGCACGGGGACGCTGTGCTGCTCGCCACCGGCGGAGCAGGCCAGTTGTTTGCCCAGACCACCAACCCCGCGGTGGCCACCGCCGACGGCCTTGCGCTCGCCGTCCGCAGCGGGGCAGCAGTGGCCGACCTGGAATTCTTCCAGTTCCACCCCACCTGCCTGGTGCCCGGCGCCGGCACCCCGGACCCGGGCACCGCACGCGGGCTGGACCAGGATCCGCTCCTCATCTCCGAAGCCGTCCGCGGCGAAGGAGCCATCCTCGTCGATGGTAACGGGAAGCGGTTCATGCGGGCCTACCATCCCGGGGCAGAACTCGCCCCCCGCGACGTGGTCTCCCGCAGCATTGCCCTGC
Source organism: Arthrobacter sp. AB6 (assembly GCF_031844545.1). NCBI lineage: Bacteria > Bacillati > Actinomycetota > Actinomycetes > Micrococcales > Micrococcaceae > Arthrobacter > Arthrobacter sp. AB6. The sequence goes on along the minus strand of NZ_JAUZVL010000002.1, from coordinate 277,475 downwards.
ACCTTGCCAAGCTCGGCGACCCCAACGGCCACGTCTACCTCGACGCACGCATCATTGAGCAAACCAAGGGTCCCGGATTCCTGGCGAGGCGGTTCCCCACCCTCACGCAGAGAACCCTCGACGCCGGCATCGACTGGACCCGCGAACTGGTTCCGGTGGCGCCCGCGGCCCACTACTGGATGGGCGGAGTCCTCACCGACCTCCACGCCAGGACAACCGTTCCCGGGCTGTATGCCGCCGGGGAAGTTGCGCGCACCGGGGTCCACGGGGCAAACCGGCTGGCCAGCAACTCCCTCCTTGAAGGACTGGTCTTCGGCCGGCGCGCTGTTGAGCACTTCCTGGAGGGCAGCCCCGCAGGTCCCTCGGCGCCTGCGCTCCCGCCTCGCACCGGCAACCGCCTCGCAAGCTCGGCGGCCGGTGCGGACGTTCGCGCGACAACGGCGCTTTCGGGACCTCCGGAACCGCCGCACGTCCCCTTCCCTGCTGCTTTAGTGGGCGAGCCGGCCGCATCAGGTGCTCCGGTTGGGAGCCGGCTGGCCAGCGACGGTCGGGGAGGTGGGGGGAGTGCGCAGTTCTCGCGCGATGCCCTTCGGCGGATGATGACTGCCAAGGCGGGGGTGCTTCGCTCCGGGGAACTGCTGCGGGAGGCGGGGGACACGCTGGGGCGGTGGGCCGCCGTCGTTCGTCCCGGCACTGTTGCCCCTGGCGCCGACGCATGCCTGCACGAGGACCGGAACCTGCTGCTCGCGGCGCAGCTCCTGGTGGCTGCGGCCCAACAACGTCGAGAGTCCCTGGGCGCCCATTACCGCAGCGATTGCCCGGAGGACGCCTCCGGCATCAGGGAAGAATTCGACCCTACGTACCCGAACCGCCCGAAAGTGAGCGTCCTCCATGACTGAAACAACCCTTCTTGACCTGGCGCTGCCGTCGGCGCCGGTGCGGGAGATCCTGGAGCGCGCCTTCGCCGAAGACGCTCCGGCGGGGGACATCACCTCCCAGCTGCTCATCCCCGCCGAAGCCCGCGCCACCGCCGTGCTGAACGCCCGCGTGGCCGGCGTCTTCAGCGGCGCCACCGTGTTCCGCGACGCCATGCTGCTGGTGGACCCGGACACGGACGTGGAACTGCTGCTGGGGGACGGAGACAGGTTCGACGCCGGCACGCACCTTGCACGGGTCAGCGGACGGGCCCGCTCGGTACTGCTCGCCGAACGCGTGGCCCTCAACCTGGTCCAGCGGATGTCCGCGATCGCCACCCGGACCGCGGAATTCGTTGAGCGCACCGAAGGGACGCCGGCCCGCATTACCGACACCCGCAAGACCACCCCCGGACTGCGGATCCTGGAGCGCTTCGCCGTACGGTGCGGGGGAGGCGCTAACCACCGGTACAGCCTGTCGGACGCGGTTCTCGCCAAGGACAACCACCTGGCCGTCATGACCGGAGGGGACCCCGCCAGGCTTACCGGACTGCTCCTGGCCGCCAAGGCGCAGCTGGGGCACACCACGCACTTCGAGGTCGAGGTGGACCGGATGGACCAGATCGAACCTGTCCTGGCTGCGGGCGTGGACACCATCATGCTGGACAACTTCACCGTGGAGGAGCTGCGCGCCGGCGTTGCCCTGGTTGCAGGGCGGGCACGGGTGGAGGCCAGCGGCAACGTCAACCTCACTACCGTCGCGGGAATCGCCGCCACGGGGGTGGACGTCATCTCCGTGGGCGCGCTCACCCACACGGTGGCCGCACTGGACCTCGGCCTGGACGTGGAACTGACAGCCGGGTGAAAACGCCATGATTTTCCTCGATGCTGCCGCCACCACCCCGGTCCGCCGCGAGGTGCTGGACGCCATGTGGCCCTACCTGACCGGCGACTTCGGAAACCCCTCCAGCCACCACACCCTGGGAGAGTCCGCTGCCAGGGCGCTCGCGGATGCGAGGGCCTCAGTGGCATCGGTCCTGGGCTGCCGGCCCGGTGAAGTCACCTTCACCTCCGGCGGCACCGAAGCCGACAACCTGGCTGTCAAAGGCATTGCCCTCGCGCGGCAGGCAGCCGACCCCACGCTGAACCGGGTGGTGATCAGCAGCGTCGAACATCCGGCCGTGGAGGAGTCCGCACGGTACCTGGAACGTTTCCACGCCTTCGAGGTTGACGTGGTGCCGGTGGACAGGACCGGGCGGGTCACTCCGGAGGCGCTCCTCGCAGTGCTGCGACCGGAAACGGCGCTGGTCAGCATCATGTACGCCAACAATGAAGTGGGGACGGTCCAGCCGGTCGCCGAACTGGCCGCCGCAGCACGCAGCCACGGGGTTCCCTTCCATACGGATGCGGTCCAGGCGGCGGGGTGGCTGCCCCTGGACATCCGGGCGCTGGGCGTTGACGCGATGAGCCTTTCGGGCCACAAGCTGGGGGCACCCAAGGGCTGCGGGGTGCTCTTCGTCCGCGGCCGCACCAGGATCGAGCCGCTGATCCACGGCGGCGGGCAGGAACGCGGCCGCCGCTCGGGGACGGAGAACGTGGCAGGGGCCGTGGGGCTGGCCGCCGCACTGGCACTTGCCCAGGCAGGCCAGGAGGAAGAACGACGGCGGGTGGAGGCCCTGCGGGACAGCTTTATTGACGCGGTGCTCACGGGGGTCCCGGGGGCGGTGCTGACCGGACACCCCGCAGAGCGGCTGCCTTCGGTGGCATCGTTCTGCTTCCCCGGAACCAGCGGCGAATCCGTGCTCCTGGAACTGGAGCGCCAAGGGATCGTGTGCTCGAGCGGATCCGCCTGCGCGGCCGGATCCGATGCGCCGTCGCCGGTCCTGGCGGCCATGGGATTCGACGCCGAGGTGGCCCAGACGGCGGTCCGGTTCAGCTTCGGCGCAGCGGTGGCGGGGGAAGACCTGGCGGTTGCTGCCAAAGCTGTCCGGCAGGCAGTGGCAAGCGTTAGGGCCCTCGGCTCCTAGCCGCTACGGAGACCCCCGGTACAACCTGCTAGTAGAGCTCTCCGACGGGGATATCCACGGCCAGCCGGTTTGAGGGGCCCGCCAGCGGGCACGCCCAGGCCTCGTTATAGGCGCAGGACGGGTTGTAGGCAAAGTTGAAGTCCAGGACAAAGGGGGCATCCGGCCCTGTCCCATGGACGCCGTGGAAGGCTCCCTTGATGGTGTCCAGCAGGTAGCGGCCTGCCCCGTAGCTTCCGCCGGGCTGGCCTGCGGTCGCGTCGCGGAAGGGCACGAAGATGCCGCCGCCATAGCCGCGCAGCTTCCACACAGCGAGCTGCCCCATCTCGGGAAGGTCGAACGTGCCCAGCCTGACGAAGTTCACCACGCCGTCGGTCCCGGTTTGCACGCGCATTTCCCGCCCGGCACCTTCCTTGGTCAGCGGGACGTGGAAACGGAAGATCGGATCATAGTCGGCCGTCTTCAGGCCCGCGAAGCTTGCCTTGTCCTCCGCAGTCAGGGGGGAGGCAGGGTGGGTGGCGAACATGAGGTCCCGCTGGTGGCGCCAATACAGGTGCGCTTCCGCCGGACTCTCGGCCGAGACTTTGCGGACATTGGCATACAGGGCAAAGGTCCGGAGCCGCCAGTCGGCGATGTCGACGGCGGAAATGTCCGCCAAATCTTCTTCGGCCGTGCCGTGGTGGGCTTCCATAAGCACCAGCCTAGTCCCCGGCGCCGGAGTTGCGCGTCCGACGGCGACACGCCTCCGTGCCATGCGGCCTCCGCACAACGGCGCAGGCCGAAACGCCGTCGGGGGAAGGGACCCGACGGTGCCGCGTCCCGTTAGGCTGGCTGCATGGAAGGCATGGCAAGATCGAGGGCCCTGTCGGGCGTATCCGTGCTCCTGGCCGGGGCGCTCCTGGCAGGATGCTCCACACCGTCGAACAGCGGGCCGGGATGGACAGCGCAGCCCGATGGGCCGGGCACCACGGCCGCCGCCACTGCGCCGGCATCAGCTTCGGCCTCCGCAGGCGCCACGCCCGGCGCCACGGAGACCGCTACGGCCGTGCCCGTTGCCACGGCTTCGGCCTGGAAAACCTTCTCGGACCCTGCAAAGACCGTGAGTTTCGAGCTGCCGCAGGAGTGGATAGCGCAGTCGGTGGCCCCGGAGGAGGGTGCCCTGCCCGGCGCCTTGAAGGTGGAGGTGAAGAAGCCCGACGGCACCTTCATGGCAGCGCTGCGGACGGGACTCCCGCCGTCGTCCGCTGACTGTCCTCAAGACGCCCGGCGACCCTACACCGTGATCAGCAGCGTGCCTGCGGAACTGAAAACCGAAGGCGGGGAAGGGACCATTCCGCCAAGGGTTGTGTTCAGGGTGATCCAGGGGTACCGGTACTTCGGCTCCTATGGGGTCACGAACCTTGTGGGCGGGGCGGACGGCCAGGCCTGCGAGCTGCGCAACGTCATCCGGGGCCCGGCCGGCAAGGGGGACTACTCCTTCGGTGACATCGTAGCCGTCAGGGCGTTCGCGCCTGATGAAAAAGTGGCGCCCGCCAAGGCATTCGACACTCTTGGCCAGGCCGCACAGTACGTCGGTGAAAGCAGCGACTTCGCCAACGTCCAGCGGATGCTAATGTCTCTGGAGATCAAGAACTAGTCCCGTTCCCGGCCCACATCAACGGCCGCGACAACCGGCGACTTCCTTCCACTGCCGACACCCCCGGAGAGTCATGGAACGCATTGTTTCCGCACGCCTGGTTTTCAGGACCACCGCCAACACCAAGGTGGCCATGGCCGTCGCCGCGGCGAGGAACGACGGCTATTCCTCCTTTGGGGAGAGCCTGTCCATCACAGCCGACGGCCGGCAGGTTCCCGTATCCGAGGTGCCGGACCATCACGGCGGCAGGCTGCACTACATGGAGTTCACTGACCCTGCCGAGGTGACCGTGGAATACTCCGCGACTGTGGCGGGGAAGGCACTGCCCGAGGAAGCCGGGCTGGCCGACCGGATCCGCTACGTCCGGCCCAGCCGCTACGCGGAGTCCGACCGCCTGTTGCCCACCGCGTACGCCGAGTTCGAAGGACTCTGCGGAGGCGAACTGCTGCTCGCGGTCCGGAACTGGGTGAACGGGGAACTCCGGTACATGAGCGGCTCTTCCCGCGGCACGGACGGTGCGGTGGAGACACTCCTCAGCCGCCGTGGGGTGTGCCGCGACTTCGCGCACCTGGCCATTGCACTGCTGAGGTCCAAGGACATCCCGGCCCGCCTGGCGGCGGTGTACGCCCCCGGCCTGAGCCCCATGGACTTCCACGCCGTGGCCGAAGCATACGTGGAAGGCGCGTGGCACGTCATCGATCCCACCGGGCTGGCCCCGCGGGAGTCGATGCTTCGGATCACTGCGGGCAGGGACTCGGCCGACACGGCGTTCCTCTCAACGGTGGGCGGAAGCCTGACGCTGAACCAGATGCAGGTGACAGCCGTGGTCAACGGAGACCTCCCGGTTGAGGATCCCGCCCGCCTGGTGGCGCTGGGCTAGCCGGGTTCCTGCCGGGGCGGCCGCGGCCCCAGGGAGCTCCTGAGCTTGGTGGTGAGCCTGGTCAGTTCCTTCTGCTCAGCCGGTGTCAGGGCCGGACCCAGGACGGCGGAGATATCGCGCACATGCTCGCGCCCGATCTCCTTCTGAAGCTCCCGCCCCTCGTCAGTCAGCTTCAAAAGCACGCCGCGGCCATCCTCTGGTGCCGGCATCCTGGCCACGAGCCCGCGCTTCTCCAGCCGCTCCACCAGCCGGCTCAGGCTGGACTGGCTCAGCAGGACGTTGTCGTTGAGCTCGTTGAGCCGCAGCCAGCCGGACGGGCACCGGGACAGCGTGAACAGGACGTCGTACTCGTTCACCGCGAGCTTCCGGAACGCAGGCCCGGACTGCAGCTTGCGCATCACCGCCACCTGGGCCCGGAAGAGCGACTCCCAGGTCTCTGCTGCGAGGCGGACCGGCGATTCAGGGCTCTTGCCGGCCATCACGCCTCCGCAGCGGACTTCTCGGCGTCCTGCGCTGCCAGCAGCGCGGCAACCCGGCCGGCGTGCGTGGGCGCCTCAGGGACGTGCGCGGGCTTGCGGGCGGCGTACTCCTTGCGCAGGACAGGCAGGACTTCCTCGCCGAACAGGTCCAGCTGCTCCAGCACCGTCTTCAGTGGCAGGCCGGCGTGGTCGATCAGGAACAGTTGCCGCTGGTAGTCGCCGAAGTACTCCCGGAAAGTCAGCGTCTTTTCGATGACCTCCTGCGGGCTGCCGACGGTCAGCGGCGTCTGGGAGGTGAAGTCCTCGAGGGACGGGCCGTGCCCGTACACGGGGGCATTGTCGAAGTAGGGGCGGAACTCCTTGACGGCGTCCTGGGAGTTCTTCCGCATGAAGAACTGTCCGCCCAGGCCCACGATCGCCTGGTCCGCTTTGCCGTGACCGTAGTGCTCGTAGCGCTCCCGGTAGAGGCCGATCAGCTGCTGGTAGTGCTCCTTGGGCCAGAAGATGTTGTTGGCGAAGAAGCCGTCCCCGAAGTAGGCCGCGACTTCCGCGATCTGCGGAGTACGGATGGAACCGTGCCACACGAATGGGGCGACGCCGTCGAGCGGCCGTGGCGTGGACGTGAAGTTCTGCAGCGGGGTCCGGAACTTGCCGGACCAGTTCACCGTGTCCTCGTCCCAGAGCTTGCGCAGCAGGCTGTAGTTCTCGATGGCCAGCTCCACGCCATCCTGGATGTTCTTGCCGAACCACGGGTACACCGGCGCCGTGTTGCCGCGGCCCAGGACCAGGTCCACCCGGCCGTCAGCCAGGTGCTGGAGCATTGCGAAGTCTTCGGCGATCTTGACCGGATCATTCGTGGTGATCAGCGTGGTAGCCGTGGACAGCGTGATCCGCTCCGTCTGGGCGGCGATGTAGGCAAGGGTGGTGGTAGGGGATGAGGAGAAGAACGGCCGGTTATGGTGCTCGCCCAGGGCGTAGACATCCATTCCGATTTCCTCCACCTTTTTTGCGATGGCCACGGACGCTTTGATCCGTTCGTTCTCGGTGGGGGTCCGGCCTGTGGTGGGGTCCGTGGTGATGTCGCTGACGCTGAAAACACCGATTTGCATGATGTGCCTTTCCGTTCCTGGACTGCTGGCTTGCTCCCAGTGTAGTCCGATGTAGATGCATTTGCATCTATCGACGGATACAACGCGTCCGGCGGGAAAATATTCCGGGCCTGCCTTCGGCGCTGCCTATTCGGGGCTGCCGGGCGCAGCGCGCCTGCCGCTGGTTCTTGGCACCATGCCCGTGGTCCAGTCCCTGAACTCCTCATCGACGTCAGCCCCGGGGCCGAATTCCGGCCGCGCCTGCAGCTCCCGGAGCAGCGCCTGCCTCTCGCGGCGGCCCTCCACCAGCCTGTACAGGACAGGCACCAGGACCAGGGTCAGCGCCGTGGAGGAGATGAGTCCCCCGATGACCACCACGGCCAGGGGCTGCGAGATAAAGCCGCCGCCGCCCGTGAGGCCCAGTGCCATGGGGGTGAGGGCGAACACGGTTGCGAGTGCGGTCATCAGGATGGGACGCAGGCGCTGGCGTGACCCGTGCGTGATCGCGTCCGCGACGTTCATGCCCGGCCGTCCGTCGCGCGGTTGCCGGTACTGGTTGATGAGGTCGATGAGCACGATCGCGTTAGTGACCACAATGCCCACCAGCATGAGCATGCCGATCAACGAAGGCAGTCCCAGCGGCACCCCCGTCACCAGCAGCAGTGCAACGGCACCGGTGGCCGCAAACGGCACCGAGACCAGCAGGATCAGCGGCTGGATGAGCGACTTGAAGGTGGCCACCATGATGACGTAGACGATGGCAATTGCCGCCAGCAGGGCGAGCACGAGCTGCTGGAAGGACTCCTGCTGTTGGGTGGTGGCACCGCCGATTTCGGCAGTGACACCCGCCGGCAGCTGGACTTCTCCGAGCCGTTTCTGGACCTCCGCGTTGACAGCGCCCAGGTTGGAGCCCGACGGCGTCACCGAGATCCGCGCTGTGCGCTGGCCGTTGCTGGCGGTAATGGATACCGGCACCTCCACCTGCTCAACCGCGGCGATGGTGCCGAGCGTGACAGGGCCGCCGGCGGCCGGCAGGGGGATTTGCCGGACGGCGTCGATGCTGGTGAACCTGGTGCCTTTCCCGATCCGGACCGGGAAGTCATCCGTGTCGATCCGGACGGTTCCGGCGGGGATGGGGCTGATGGTGGACGCGAGCACGCCCGCCACCTGTTCCTCGTTGAGCCCGGCGGCGACGGTTTTCGCCCTGTCCACCTTGACCTGGACAACCGGCTGGCTTGCCGCGAGGTTGGTAGCCACCTCGCTGGTGCCCGGTACGCCGGTCATCGCTGAAACCATGGTGTCGCTGGCCTCGCGGAGGTCGGCGGTGCTGGCGGCCTTGAGCGTGATGTCCACCGTGGACGAGGTGCCGAAGCCGCCCTGTTGGGTGCCCACCGAGACCTTCCCGGAATCGGGGACCTTCGCCAGTTCGTTCCGCACCGTCTCCTGTAGCCGCGCCTGGTTCGCCGTCTCTTCCGTGACCACCGTAAACGTGGAGTTCGAGGACCCGGTGGAGGTGAGCGCGGCAAACCCGGCCTGAGCGTTGCCGGACGTCACCTGGACGTCCTTCACGCCGTCGATGCCACGAAGGACTTCTTCCAGCCGGATTGCCGCCGCGCTGGTGTCCGCCAAACTGGTTCCGGCGGGCAGCACCTGGCGGACCGTGAGGCTGTTCTGGCCCGAGTTTCCCAGGAGGTTCGTGGCCAGCAGGGGTGCCATGGCCGCCGTTGCGCCCAGCACCAGGACGGCGGCAACAAGCGTGACCACCGGATGCTTCTGGGTCTTGGTGAGGACCGGGAGGTACCCGCGCTGGAGCCGGCTCCGCTGTTCCGCCTCCAGCGCCTTTTTCCGCGCCTCGTCCGCATTGCGGCGGGCAGCCGCTGAACCTGCCGCGGCCGCACCTGGCGCGGCGCCGGTGTTCTTCAGGAACCAGTACGCCAGCACCGGGACGATGGTCAGCGAAACCAGCAGGGATGCGAGCAGCGCCATGGTGACCGTGAGGGCAAACGGCCTGAACAGCTCGCCCGCGAGCTCACCGACGAAGGCAATGGGGAGGAAGACTGCCACGGTGGTGAGCGTGGATGCGGTAATGGCCCCCGCCACCTCCCTGATGGCGGTCAGGATGGCGGTGACCTTGTCTTCGCCGTAGCTCAGGTGCCGCTTGATGTTTTCAATGACCACAATGGAGTCGTCCACCACCCGGCCGATGGCGATGGTGAGCGCGCCGAGCGTCAGGATGTTCAGGGAATAACCGGTTGCGGACAACCCGATAAAGGTGATCAGCAGCGAGAGCGGGATGGAGACCGCCGTGACCAGGGTGGAGCGGGTGGACATCAGGAAGACAAGGATTACAGCTACGGCGAAACCCAGGCCCAGCATGCCCTCCGTGGTGAGGTCCTTGATGGATTTCTCGATGAACGGTGCCTGGTCGAAGACAGGGGTGAACCTGGCGTTCGAGCCGAGTTCGGCTTCGAGTTCGTCAAGGGTGTCCCGGACCGCGTGCGAGATGCCGACCGTGTCGCCTTCAGGCTTCTTGGTGATGGACACGGCAAGCGTTTCGGCACCGTTGGTCCGGGTGATGGAGGTCCGTTCGTCATCCTTGAGGGCAACGTCCGCCACGGCGCCGATCGTGGCGGCGTTCCTGGCCCCGGCAAGGGGAAGCGCCTTGATGGCGTCCAATGAATCGACCGGGCTGCCGATCTGCAGTGACAGCGTCTTCCCCTGCTCCTCCAGCGTTCCGGCCGGGACCAGCGCGCCGTTATTGGCCATGGCATCCCGGATGGAAGCGATGGTGGCACCGGACGCCGCCATAGCGTCGGGGCGGGGAAGGATCTCGATGTGCTGGGTAGCGCCGCCTGTCACGTCGGCGCCCCGGACGCCGTCGATCTTCTGCAGGCGGGGCACGCTCAGCCGCTGGAGGTCGGCGTTGAGCTCGCTGAGGCCCTTGTCCGAGGAAGCCGCCAGGAAAACGATGGGGAAATCATTGATGCTGCCGGCGAATGCCTGCGGTTGGACGTCCTCGGGCAGGGTCCGCTTGGCGTTGGAGATGGCCCGGTCGATCTGGTTCCGCGCCCGGTCCAGGTTGGAACCGTACGTGAACACCATGGTGATCTGGGAGACACCGTTGCGGGACGTGGAGGAGGTGGATTCCAGCCCCTCCACGCCGTTCAGGGCAGTCTCCAGCGGCCTGCTCACCTGCTTGTCCACCACCTCAGGGGAGGCACCCGGCATGGCGGTCAGCACCGTGATCTGCGGGAACTCGATCGACGGGATGAGTTCCTGCTTCAGCGACGACATGGTGATCACGCCGAAAACGGACGCGAAGACTGTGACCAGTGCAATCAGGGCCCGGTTCGCAAGTGAGAGTTGTGCCAGCCGGAACATCGCATGGTCTCCTGAGGGGTTGACTGACTGATACGGACCGGACGTGCCGGCCGCAGGCCCCGGCAGGGTCAGCGGCCGGCGTTAACGCTCTCCAGCTGAAGCGACTTGGCTGTTGCCTTTTCCAGCTCGACGGCCAGCTCCGGGTTCTCGTCCAGCTTTACCCCGTAGCCGGGCATCATGTCCTTGAGCTTGGACTGCCAGCCCTTGAAGTTGCGCGGGAAGGTCTTCTTCAGCAGTTCGATCATGATAGGGACCGCGGTGGAGGCTCCGGGGGACGCGCCCAGGAGCGCACCGATGGAACCGTCACGGCCGGCGATCACTTCAGTTCCGAACTGGAGGATGCCGCCCTTCTGCGGATCCTTCTTAATGATCTGTACACGCTGGCCGGCGGTGATCAGTTCCCAGTCACCGTCCTTTGCCTCCGGGTAGTACTCACGCAGCGCTTCGACCTTGTCGCCGTGGCGTTTGGCCACTTCCTTGACCAGGTACGCGGTGAGGTCCATGTTGTCCTTCGCCACCGCCAGCATAGGAATGATGTTGCCCGGCCTGATGGACCGCGGAAGATCGAGGTAGGAACCGTTCTTCAGGAAGTTCGTGGAGAACCCGGCGTACGGTCCGAACAGCAGCGAACGCTTTCCGTCCACGTACCGGGTGTCAAGGTGAGGCACCGACATGGGCGGCGCGCCCACCGATGCCTGGCCGTAGACCTTGGCACTGTGCTGGGCGGCGATGGCCTCGTCCGTGCAGCGGAAGAACTGTCCCGAGACAGGGAACCCGCCGTAGCCCTTGCTTTCCGGGATGCCCGAAGCCTGGAGCAGGTGCAGGGCGCCTCCGCCGGCGCCCACAAAGACGAACTTGGCGTGGATCTTGCCGTGCTCGCCTGACTTGGGGTGTTTCAGCGAAAGGTTCCAGCCGCCGTCGGACGCCCTGGAGATTCCCGTGACGTCATGGCCGTAGTTGATTTCGACGCCGTTGTTCCCGAGGTAGGTGGTCAGTTCGCGGGTGAGTGCCCCGAAGTCGACGTCGGTGCCCTCGGCGGCGCGGGTAGCGGCGATGCGCTGCTTGGGATCGCGCCCCTTCACGATCAGCGGCGCCCACTTGGCGATCTGGCCGTGGTCCTCGGAGTACTCCATGCTCCGGAAGAGGGTATGTGGCTTGAGTGCCTCGTAGCGGGTCCGCAGGAAGCGGGTGTGGTCCTCGCCGATGACGAAGCTCATGTGCGGCACGGTGTTGATGAAGCCCTTGGGCGAGCCGATCAGGTTCCGGTCCACCAAATGGGACCAGAACTGGCGGGACAGCTGGAACTGTTCATTGATCTGCAGTGCCTTGGAGGGGTCCACTGAGCCGTCTTTGGCTGCAGGGGAATAGTTGAGCTCGCAGAGGGCTGCGTGGCCGGTGCCGGCGTTGTTCCAAGGGCCGGAGCTTTCCAGCCCGGGCTGGTCCAGCCGTTCGAACAGGGAGATGGTCCAGTCCGGCTCCAGCTGCTTGAGGAAAGCCCCCAGCGTGGCGCTCATGATGCCGCCGCCAATCAGGACGACGTCGGCATGTGGGGTCTTGGAAATGAAGGTCACGATCAGTCTCCGATTGCAGCGGCTCTGGCTGTCACAGAATATCCCCGGGCAGCGGGCATACTGAAATTGGGCCGCTCCGTCAAGGCTTTAGTTGCACCTTCGTGAAAACTTCATTTAAGACCGGCGACGCCGGATAGCTCAGGACACGGTCGGACAGGGCCAGGGCGGAGATCGGGAAGGCGACGGGCACAGCGGGGACGGTCGCCGCGATCTGCGCGTTGATGGTGTGATATTGCCCATCCCTTTCCTTCCCTTCCGGCAACCCGCGCGCCCTGTTGATCTTCGAAAACACCTGGGGGTCGTGGTAGCCAAACTCGCCGTTCTTCTCTCCGAAGAGGGGGCCCACGAAGTTATCGGCATCGGAGTAGGAGCCATTCCAGCCAAGGAGATGGAGCGCGTGGTCGCCGGGGGACTGCACCTTCTGGAGGTAGCCGTCGGACCACTCCACCGGGACCGGCTGGATGTTGAATCCGACGGCGGTGAGCTGGCGGCTGATCTCTGCGTAGACCTTCTCGGGGGTGGGCAGGTAGGGGCGGGTGACGTTCAGGGGGTAGTAGAACTTGAGTTCCTCGCCGGCGTATCCGCCCGCCTTCAGGTATTCCTTGGCCTTGGCGGGGTCGTGGCCCAACTCCGGGGCCTCGTTGTTGAATCCGCTGATCTTGGGCGGCACGAACTGCGTGGCCTTGGCCGTGTTGTCGATGAAGAACCGGCGGATCAGGGTCTCCTTGTCGATCGCCATTTCGATCGCCTGGCGAACCTTCAGGTTCTGGAGCGCGGGGACGTCCTGGTTGATGCCCACGTACATGACGGAGAAGGGGTCACGCTGGACGATCTGCTTTCCGCGCTTGACCAGTTGGTCGAAGTTGCCCACCGTCACGGCGTCGTAAGCGTCGATCCTGCCGTCGAGGAGGGCCTGGAGCCTGGCCTGCGGGTGGTCGTAGGAGACGAAGTTGATGGTGGAAATTTGCCCGCGTTCGCCCCAGTAGGACTTGTTGGTGGCCAGCGTCACGCTTCCCTCGTCCCAGGAGGAAAGGCTGAACGGCCCGGTCCCCACCGGCTTGGTGCCAAAGACGGAGACGGGCTGCCCGCCGCGGTTTTGGTCAAGGACGTCGGCACTGCCTGCGGCGAGGGCGGCCGGGGAGGCCATGGCAAAGGCGGGGAGGGTGAGGGCCTGGAGGAAGGCGGTGAACCGCTGGGTAAGGTCAATCCGCACAGTGTCCGCTGAGAGTGCGGTGCAGCTTTTGAAGATGGAGAGCTCCGGCTCGTCCGAATGCGCCTTGAAAACACCCTTGAAGGCTCCGCCCGGAGCCTGCCGCCTCAGCTCCGCGGAGAAGGCGAACCAGCGGTTGAAGTTGAAGCAGACGGCCTCCGCGTTGAACGGGGTCCCGTCCTGGAAAACAACGTCGGTCCGGAGCTTGAAGGTATAGGAACGGCCTTCGTTCGATTCAGTCCACTCGGTGGCGAGCAGTGGCGTGGGCTTGCCGGTGATTTGGTCCACGCCCACCAGCCCTTCGAGGATCTGGCGGGTTATCCGCTGGGACTCGACATCGCTGGATAGTGCGGGATCCAGGCCCAGGGGCTGGGCAGCAGTTCCAAAATTGAAGGTGGCGGCGGGCTCGGCGGCCGCGGATGCGCTGGGGGAGTCCGACGAGGGCGAGGGGGCGGGGACGGCAGTGCAGGATGTCACGCCCAGCGCCAGGAGGACAGCGCCCGTCTTGATGACTGTCCGCCGCGAAGTACTGCTGGGCACTCGTTTATCACCTCTGGATCTTGCCGGCGCCGCCGCGTGCGGACCGAAGCCCAGTCTAATAGACGCCACCTGCAGGGCCCCGGCGCCGCCGGGTGTTCCGCCGGCGGATCCGCCCGGGGAGCCGCAACACAAGGGAAGCCGGGGGCCATCCTTTCGGACGTGCCCCCGGCTTCGCTGTTGACGCGGGCACGTTCGGCTGCCCGCACCTTGTGGCTACTTGGGCATCAGCACCGAGTCGATCAGGTAGACCGTTGCGTTCTTGGTCTGGACGCCGCCGCAGATCACGTTGGCGTCATCAACCTTGAGCTGGTCACCGCTGCCCGTGACAGTAACTGAACCGCCCTGGACCGTAGCGTGGGTGCCTGCGATCTTGTCCGGAGTGATCTGGCCCGGAACCACGTGGTAGGTCAGGATCTTGCTCAGGAGGGCGTCGTCCATCTTCAGGGTTTCGATGGTGGCGGCATCGATCTTGGCGAAGGCGTCATCCACCGGCGCGAAGACCGTGAACTCTCCGCCGTTCAGCGTGTCCACCAGGTCAACCTTGGGGTTCAGCTTTCCGGAAACGGACGCGGTGAGGGTTGTCAGGATCGGGTTGTTGGACGCTGCCACGGCCACGGGATCGAGGGCCATGCCCTCAACGGAACCTGCGCCCGACGGCACCTTTTCGGCGTAGCCCGCGCAGCCCGGGCCAACCAGGTTGGCCGCCGGATCCATGGCCGCAGCGGAGGAGCTGGCCGACGGTGAGGGCGCCATGCTCGTTGCCGCCGGCGATTCCGCGGGAGCGGAGGAGCCGGACGTCGATGCTGAACCGCCACAGGCGGTCAGGCTGAGCAGAGCTGCTGCTGCAACGCCTGCGACGGTGAAGGTTGTGCGCTTGATGGTCTGCATTTCGGTTCTCCCTTGGATTGTGGCGTCTGCCCGCCGCGGACATGCTGCCTACGGCGTCGTTCGAATCTTGCTGGTGGGCACCTGCCCTTGGCTGGTGTCTCACTGGGTATTCGGCCGGGGACGGCACGCGGATGGGTGTGTTCCAAGGAGTTTTTTGTGGCGGGCCGGCTAACGAGCTGCCGGGCCTGCTTAACGGCAATGGTCCCCCGGCCACAGCCGGGGGACCACATAGTGCGCAAGGGGGGACTTGAACCCCCACGCCCGAAGGCACAGGAACCTAAATCCTGCGTGTCTGCCAATTTCACCACTCGCGCAGGGCTTCCTGCCGCCGTTTCCCTTTTTGCAGGGCCCGACGGCGGATGCCAGTGTCCATTGTAGCGCCGCCACGGCAGGGCCCTGGCTCAGCGCCGCATGGTCAGGCGTCGAGGTTCAGGTCCCGCCGCAGTTTGGCAACATGGCCCGTGGCCCGGACGTTGTACTGGGCCAGGGCAACTTTGCCCTCCCGGTCCACCACGATGGTGGAACGGATCAGTCCCTCGTACGTCTTGCCGTAGTTCTTCTTCTCGCCCCAGGCACCGTAGGCCTCAGCAACCGCATGGTCCGCGTCCGAGAGCAAGGGAAAAGTGAGCTCTTCCTTCGCCGCGAACTTTGCCAGTTTTTCCACCGGATCGGGGGAGATGCCCAGCACGTCATAGCCGGCCGACTGGAGTGAGGCAAGGTTGTCGCGGAAGTCGCACGCCTCCTTGGTGCACCCCGGTGTCGCGGCTGCCGGGTAGAAGTACACGATGGTGTGGCGGCCGGGGCGCCCGGACAAACTGACGTCCGCACCGGAAGAGTCCTTCAGTGTGAAACCGGGTGCGTCGTCTCCGGTTACGAGTCTGTCAGCCAATGTTTTTCTCCTTTTCGCGGGCGGGACACACCAGCCTAGTAAGGGCAGGGAACCAGTGCTAATCGGCACTTGGCTATACTTGCTGCATGCCTGATATGGATCACTGGCCCACGGGGCGCCTCTTGTCCACTGCCGCGCGCCTCGTTGAACACTCCTGGAACGAAAAACTTGGTGCCATCGGACTCACCCATGCGGGCGTCATTGCCATCGAGGTTCTCGATGCGCAGGGCCCCATGACCCAGGCGCAGCTTGCCCAATACGTTCGTGTCCAGGCGCAGACCATGGGGAAGACGCTCAGCCGCCTTGAGTCCCACGGCCACATCGTCCGCGTCCGCAGCACGTCGGACCGCAGGAGCCACGTGGTGTCCCTCACCGAGCAGGGCAAAGAAGCTGTCAAGGCTGCGGTGGAGATGGAACGGTCGGTGCTGGCGTCAGCATCAATTGATCCGGACCTGCTGCGCCAGGAACTCCAGGCCGTCGTACGCGAACTCGCCAGCCAGTTTGCCACGACCCCCAGCACCGCCACCGGCGCGCTGGTGGAGAACACACCCTAGAACTGTGGCGCCGGAATGATCGCCGGCGAGCAAGCGTGACTGCGGCCTCCCGGGGCCGCCGTCACGCTTTTTTGTTGCCTGCGCGGTGGCCAGGGTCCGAAAACAAGCGGGGACACAACAAAACAGCCTCCTGCTTGCGTTTCCGCGAGCAGGAGGCTGTTTTCCCAATCGTGCACCCCCCGGGACTTGAACCCGGAACCCATTGATTAAGAGTCAATTGCTCTGCCAATTGAGCTAGAGGTGCATCTCTTTTGCTGTGATCACCGGGCTTTTCCTTCCCGGTTGATCTCCGCAACGACATGAAACTCTACACGAACTTTTTGCGCATGTGAAATCGGGGCGGACGGCGGGACCCGGATCGCGGGGGAGGGTGCGGAACCGGCACGAACTCAGGGTTTTTGTTGTTGGTCAGGAGCCGGAATCCGCCCTCCGGCGTCCTGGCGACGTTGCGGCTACTGCCGCGCCGGCGTGTGAAATGGGCCACAGGGCAGCAAGGGTCAGGTGGTAGCGGCGTGGTCGCCGGAGCGTCCCCTACTGGAGCCGCCTGCGTCGGGGAACCCGGAAGCCCGCGGCCTCGGCATGGGCGGCCGACTCAAACCAGACCTCAGCCCGCGCCTGCTCATATTCGGGATGCCCCTCCTCGTAATAGACCATGGTTCCGGCGTCACCCTTGACCGTGTAGCCGGACGGTCCGCTGCCGTCCGCTCCCGCGGCCGCTGAGCCCGCCCCGTAGGGTTCGTCCGCCGCCAGGTGTCCCGCGGGTTCCGGTGCTGCTTCGGCCGGGGACTGTTGCGCGTGGTCTGCTCCGTTTTCAGTCACGGCGGAGGAATGGGTGCGGTCCGCCGTTTCTGCCGCGGGCGCGCTGTCGGGAACGACGGCGGCTGCGGGCGTTGTGGGCGCGTCACCACGGCCAGGCTGACCGCCGGCGGCAGCGGCACTCGCAGTACCATCTGCAGTACCGCTTTCAGTACCTGCACCCGCCGGCGTTGAAGCCCGGCCCCCCGCACCGCCGTCGTCCATGTCCTCCACCGCCGCCGTCTCAGCGCCCGGGAGGGTGGGGGCGTGCGGCTCTGTGTATTCAGGGTGATGGACCGGCCGTGAAACCGGTGCCGGCGACGAGGCTTCCGCGGACGCGGCACCGGTCCCGGCCGGGCCTTCCTGCAAAGGACTTTCCTGCGGTCCGCGGTGCGAAGTTCCGCCGGCTGCAACGGCGGGGGTGCCCGAGGCCTCGGACCATTTGGTTTCCCACTCATCCTCGTCCTGGCGGCGGCGCTCGTCCTGGCCGGATACCGGCGGGGCCGCAGCCGATGCCGCGGTATCTGCGGGTTCCTCGGCGGTGGTCGGCGCTGCAGGTTCGGCCGGACGCCCGAAACCTGCTGCACCGGGAAGGCCGGTGGTTCCGGCTGCTTCAGCAGAGGCTGCGGCGCTTCCGCCCGAGAGTGCTCCGTCGGTGCGCGTGCCCCCGGCTCCGGACGACCCGGGAGACTTGGATGCACTGTTGCGGTTCAGCAACCACCACACAACGCCGATGATGACAATGATCAGAATGATCCAGAAAACGAAATCCATGGCAGGCCCTTCAGTCCGGATGGCAACGTGTCTTTTCCTGACGCTACGTCCGGCGGCCACGACTGTCCAGATCGACGGCGGTGGCTGTTGGGCGGCGCGGGGTGTGGGAGACGCCCGTGAGCCAGCGCCAGGCGGGACGGGCCCCAAGCGTGTTGTCTCACTATGCGAGATGGCAGTTCATTCCGGCCTTGAGTTTCAGGCTTTTGGTATCCGGGGGCGTGGACCTGTCGTGCCGGTGTACAGCCGAGCCCTAGACTTTCCCCTATGAGTGACGCCCAGATCGCAACCGAGAACAAGCCTGACATCAAACCCCGGAGCCGGGTCGTAACGGACGGAATCCACGCGGCTCCCGCACGTGGCATGTTCCGGGCGGTAGGCATGGGAGACGACGACTTCGCCAAGCCCCAGATCGGCGTCGCCAGTTCCTGGAACGAAATCACCCCCTGCAACCTCTCCCTGAACCGGCTTGCGCAGGGCGCCAAGGAAGGCGTCCACGCCGGCGGCGGGTTCCCCATGCAGTTCGGCACCATTTCCGTTTCCGACGGCATCTCCATGGGCCATGAGGGCATGCACTTCTCCCTGGTGTCACGCGAAGTCATCGCCGACTCCGTGGAGACCGTTATGCAGGCGGAGCGGATTGACGGTTCGGTCCTGCTGGCCGGCTGCGACAAGTCCCTCCCCGGCATGCTGATGGCAGCTGCCCGCCTGGACCTGTCCAGCGTCTTCCTTTACGCCGGTTCCATCATGCCGGGCTGGGTCAAGCTTGAGGACGGCTCCGAGAAGGAAGTCACCCTCATCGATGCTTTCGAGGCCGTTGGCGCCTGCGCCGCGGGCAAGATGAGCATGGAGGACCTGACCCGCATCGAAAAGGCCATCTGCCCCGGCGAAGGCGCCTGCGGCGGCATGTACACCGCCAACACCATGGCCTGCATCGGGGAGGCGCTGGGCATGTCCCTGCCCGGTTCGGCCGCCCCGCCCTCGGCAGACCGCCGTCGTGACGAATTCGCCCGCAAGTCAGGCGAGGCAGTGGTCAACCTGCTCCGCCAGGGCATCACTGCGCGCGACATCATGACCAAAAAAGCGTTCGAGAACGCCATCGCCGTCACCATGGCCTTCGGCGGCTCCACCAACGCCGTGCTGCACCTCCTGGCGATCGCCCGCGAGGCGGAAGTTGAGCTGACGCTGGATGACTTCAACCGCATCGGCGACAAGATCCCGCACCTGGGCGACCTGAAGCCCTTCGGCCGCTACGTCATGACCGACGTGGACAGGATCGGCGGCGTGCCGGTGATCATGAAGGCACTGCTCGACGCCGGCCTGCTGCACGGCGACTGCCTCACCGTCACGGGCAAGACCGTGGCGGAAAACCTCGACGCCATCAACCCGCCGGATGTGGACGGCAAGATCCTGCGCGCGCTGGACAACCCCATCCACAAGACCGGCGGCATCACCATCCTGCACGGCACCATGGCGCCCGAAGGCGCGGTGGTGAAGAGTGCAGGCTTCGATGCCGATGTCTTTGAAGGCACCGCCCGCGTTTTCGAGCGTGAGCAGGGTGCCCTGGATGCGCTGGATAACGGCCGGATCCACGCCGGGGACGTCGTCGTTATCCGCTACGAAGGCCCCAAGGGCGGTCCCGGCATGCGCGAAATGCTCGCCATCACGGGCGCCATCAAGGGTGCTGGCCTGGGCAAGGACGTCCTGCTCCTCACTGACGGCCGGTTCTCCGGCGGCACCACGGGCCTGTGCATCGGCCACGTCGCGCCGGAAGCGGTGGACGGCGGCCCGATCGCCTTCGTCAAGGATGGTGACCGGATCCGCGTGGACATCGCAGCCCGCAGCTTCGACCTGCTGGTGGACGAGGCGGAGCTCGAAGCCCGCAAGGCGGGCTGGGAGCCGCTCCCGGCACGGTACACCAAGGGCGTGCTCGCCAAATACGCCAAGCTGGTACACAGTGCCAGTACGGGCGCATACTGCGGGTAGAGCCCGTATGTTGGCGGCCATCCCAACTAGGTAGCGCCAAGTGTCGTTTTGGACGTTCAAAACGACACTTAGTGCTACTTAGTTGGGGGAGCCTGCCACAGGGTGGACAATGAGGTCCACATGGTGAGATCGTGGCACGCCTCGTTGACACGTATCTCGCCCAGAGGGAAAACTGAACGCATGACTTTCGTTACCAGCTGCGCTGTTGCAGATGCAGTCGTCGTCCTTACCAAGCGCGTGGCCCACTAGCCCCGGCAACGAA
Organism: Arthrobacter sp. AB6; assembly: GCF_031844545.1. Lineage (NCBI taxonomy): Bacteria > Bacillati > Actinomycetota > Actinomycetes > Micrococcales > Micrococcaceae > Arthrobacter > Arthrobacter sp. AB6. Next base: position 257,607 of record NZ_JAUZVL010000002.1, on the reverse strand, counting down.
CTGTCACGCGCGAACCCCTCGAAGAGCCGCCAGGCTGAGGGGTTTTTTTATTTCCCGCAGTGTCCACGAACCACAGATGATCCACAAGGAAGAGTCCGATGAGCAAAGGATCGCCCATCAGCCCCTCGCTGATGGCCACCAAGTCCGCCGGAGCCGCCAAGGCTCCGGACCGCGCCGACCGGACGGCTGAGAACGCCGCCGTCGTCGCCGACCTTGCCGCCGTCTCTCCTGTCCTTGGGCCGAACAACGTTGTACCCCCGACGGTGATGACCGGCTCGCAAGCAATTGTCCGCTCGCTCGAAGAACTCGGCGTGGAGGATATTTTCGGTTTGCCCGGTGGCGCGATCCTGCCCACCTACGACCCCTTGATGGCCTCCAACATGAATCACGTGCTGGTCCGTCACGAACAGGGAGCCGGCCACGCCGCGCAAGGCTACGCCATGGTGACCGGGCGGGTGGGCGTGTGCATCGCCACCTCGGGCCCGGGCGCCACCAACCTCGTTACTGCCATCATGGATGCCCACATGGACTCCGTTCCGCTGGTGGCCATCACCGGCCAGGTGTCCAGCGGTGTGATCGGCACCGACGCGTTCCAGGAAGCCGACATCGTGGGCATCACAATGCCCATCACCAAGCATTCCTTCCTGGTGACCGACCCCAACGACATCCCGCATGTCATGGCGGAGGCCTTCCACCTCGCTTCCACCGGGCGCCCCGGTCCTGTCCTCGTGGACGTGGCCAAGGACGCCCAGGTCGGCGAGATGACCTTCTCCTGGCCGCCGCGCATCGACCTGCCCGGGTACCGCCCGGTCACCCGCGGGCATAACAAGCAGGTACGCGAGGCTGCCAAGCTGATTGCCGCGGCCAGCAAGCCTGTGCTGTACGTGGGCGGCGGTGTCATCAAGGCGCACGCATCCGCTGAGCTGCTGGCACTCGCCGAGGCTACGGGAGCCCCGGTTGTCACCACGCTGATGGCCAAGGGCGCGTTCCCGGACTCACACCCGCAGCACATGGGAATGCCAGGCATGCACGGCACCGTTTCGGCCGTAACTGCCCTGCAGCAGTCGGACCTCCTGATCACTCTCGGTGCCCGGTTTGATGACCGCGTCACCGGCGTGCTGAAGACGTTCGCGCCGATGGCCAAGGTCATCCACGCGGACATCGACCCCGCCGAAATCTCCAAGAACCGCACGGCGGATGTGCCCATTGTTGGTTCGGTCAAGGAAATCATTCCGGAGCTCACCGAAGCCGTCCGCACCCAGTTCGAGGCCTCGGGCACCCCGGACCTCACCACGTGGTGGGCCTTCCTCAACAACCTCAAGGAAACCTATCCGCTGGGCTGGACCGAGCCCGACGACGGCCTGACAGCCCCGCAGAAGGTCATCGAGCGGATCGGCGCCCTGACCGGGCCCGAGGGCGTTTACGTGGCAGGCGTTGGCCAGCACCAGATGTGGGCAGCGCAGTTCATCAAATACGAGCGCCCGCATGCCTGGCTCAACTCCGGCGGCGCCGGCACCATGGGTTACGCCGTGCCGGCTGCCATGGGTGCCAAGGTGGGAGAGCCGGACCGGGTGGTCTGGGCCATCGACGGCGACGGCTGCTTCCAGATGACCAACCAGGAACTGGCCACCTGCGCCATCAACAACATCCCCATCAAGGTTGCCGTCATCAACAACTCGTCCCTGGGCATGGTGCGGCAGTGGCAGACCCTCTTCTACGAAGGCCGCTACTCGAACACCGACCTGAATACCGGCCACGACACCGTCCGCATCCCGGACTTCGTCAAGCTGGGCGAGGCTTACGGTTGTGCTTCGTTCCGCTGCGAACGCGACGAGGACATCGACGCCACCATCCAGAAGGCCCTCGAAATCAACGACCGCCCCGTGGTCATCGACTTCGTGGTGAGCCCCAACTCCATGGTGTGGCCGATGGTGCCCGCCGGCGTGAGCAACGACCAGATCCAGGTTGCCCGCAACATGACCCCGGAATGGGAAGAAGAGGACTGACCATGAGCCGCCACACACTTTCCGTCCTGGTGGAAGACAAGCCGGGTGTCCTGACCCGGGTTGCGAGCCTCTTTGCCCGGCGCGCCTTCAACATCAACTCACTGGCCGTCGGCCCCACCGAGGTTCCGGGCATTTCCCGGATGACCGTCGTCGTCGACGCCGATGGCGACCTCATCGAGCAGGTCACCAAGCAGCTCAACAAGCTGATCAACGTCATCAAGATCGTTGAGCTGACTTCCGAATCTTCCGTACAGCGCGACCACATCCTGGTCAAGGTACGTGCGGATGCCGCAACACGTCTGCAGGTCACCCAGGCCGCAGACCTGTTCCGTGCCGCCGTCGTCGACGTGTCCACAGACTCGTTGGTGATCGAGGCAACCGGTACCCCGGAGAAGCTTGCAGCGCTGCTTTCAGTGCTGGAGCCCTTCGGCATCCGCGAAATCGTGCAGTCCGGCACCCTGGCCGTTGGACGGGGATCCCGCTCCATGAGTGACAGGGCGCTGCGCTCCGCGTAGGACCTCAAGGGTCCGCCCGGCAGTACGCAGCGCCCGTAACCGCACCACGCAAGACACCTATCTACAATCCACTCAAGAGGAGTTACGCAAGTGACTGAAATGTTCTACGACGACGACGCCGACCTGTCGATTATCCAGGGCCGCAAGGTTGCCATTGTTGGCTACGGTTCCCAGGGCCACGCCCACGCGCTTAACCTGCGCGATTCCGGCGTCGAGGTTGTTATCGCACTGAAGGACGGCTCCAAGTCCGCACCCAAGGCCGAGGACGCAGGCTTCACGGTCAAGAACGTAGCCGACGCCGCCGAATGGGCCGACGTCATCATGATCCTTGCGCCGGACCAGCACCAGCGGGCGATCTACAACGACTCCATCAAGGGCAAGCTGAAGCCCGGCAAGGCCCTCGCCTTCGCCCACGGCTTCAACATCCGCTTCGGCTACATCCAGGCACCCGAAGGCGTCGACGTCATCCTCGTTGCTCCGAAGGCTCCCGGCCACACCGTCCGCCGCGAATTCGAAGCCGGCCGCGGCATCCCGGACATCATCGCCGTGGAACAGGACGCCACCGGCTCCGCCTGGGACCTCGCAAAGTCCTACGCCAAGGCCATCGGCGGCACCCGCGCCGGCGTCATCAAGACCACCTTCACCGAAGAGACCGAAACGGACCTCTTCGGCGAGCAGGCTGTCCTCTGCGGCGGCGTATCCCAGCTGATCCAGTACGGCTTCGAAACCCTGACCGAGGCCGGCTACCAGCCGCAGATTGCCTACTTCGAGGTACTGCACGAGCTCAAGCTCATTGTTGACCTCATGTGGGAAGGCGGCATCGCCAAGCAGCGCTGGAGCGTTTCCGACACCGCAGAGTACGGCGACTACGTCTCCGGCCCGCGCGTCATCACCCCGGAAGTGAAGGAAAACATGAAGGCTGTCCTGGCCGACATCCAGTCGGGCGCCTTCGCCAAGCGCTTCATCGAGGACCAGGACAACGGCGGCGTGGAGTTCAAGGAACTGCGTGCCAAGGCCGAACAGCACCCCATCGAGGCTGTTGGCCGCGAACTGCGCTCCCTGTTCTCCTGGCAGCAGCAGGACGTCGATTACGTGGAAGGCTCCGCAGCCCGCTAAGGCTGCCAGCCCCAACCACACATACCGCAACGGTGAGGCCGGGTTCACACTTAACAATGTGAGCCCGGCCTTTCCGTCGGCCTAGACTTGTTTCCATCCCCAGGACTGCAACGCAGAGGATCAGCCGTGTCAAAACCCGTAGTACTGCTCGCCGAAGAACTTTCCCCCGCCACCGTCGAGGCCCTTGGCCCGGACTTTGAAATCCGCCAGACCGACGGTGCCGACCGTTCCCAGCTGCTTTCTGCGATCAGTGACGTAGACGCCATCCTGGTCCGCTCCGCCACCCAGGTTGACGCCGAAGCCATATCTGCGGCCAAGAACCTGAAGGTCATTGCCCGCGCCGGCGTAGGCCTCGACAATGTCGACATCAAGGCAGCCACGCAGGCAGGTGTCATGGTGGTAAACGCGCCCACTTCCAACATCGTCTCGGCAGCTGAACTCACGGTGGGCCACATCCTCAGCCTGGCCCGCCACATCCCGCAGGCCAGCGCCGCCCTCAAGGACGGCGAGTGGAAGCGCTCCAAGTACACGGGCATCGAACTCTTCGAGAAGAAGATCGGCATCATCGGCCTCGGCAGGATCGGCGCCCTCGTCGCGGCCCGCCTGAAGGGCTTTGACACCAAGATCCTCGCCTACGATCCCTACATCACCTCCGCCCGGGCCGCGCAGCTCGGCGTCCAGCTGGTAACCCTGGACGAGCTCCTGGCCCAGGCCGACTTCATCACAATCCACATGCCCAAAACACCGGAGACGGTGGGCATGCTGGGTGCGGACGCGTTCAGGAAGATGAAGAGCACTGCCTACGTGGTCAACGTGGCCCGCGGCGGCCTCGTGGACGAGGAAGCCCTCTTCACAGCGCTGCAGGACGGCGAAATCGCCGGCGCCGGGGTGGACGTCTTCGCCAAGGAGCCGAGCACCGACCTGCCGTTCTTCAAGCTGGACAACGTGGTGGTCACCCCGCACCTCGGCGCCTCCACCGACGAAGCCCAGGAAAAGGCCGGCGTCTCGGTAGCGAAATCAGTCCGCCTTGCCCTGGCCGGTGAGCTGGTTCCCGACGCCGTCAACGTTGCCGGCGGCGTCATCGCCCCCGACGTCCGCCCGGGCATCCCGCTGATCGAGAAGCTGGGCCGGATCTTCACAGCCCTGACCCATGCCTCCCTGACCCAGTTCGATGTTGAGGTTGCCGGCGAGATTTCCTCCCTCGACGTCAAGGTCCTCGAGCTGGCCGCCCTCAAGGGCATCTTCGCCGACATCGTGACCGAGCAGGTCTCCTACGTCAACGCGCCGGTCATCGCCGAGCAGCGGGGCATCAACGTCCGCCTGATCACCACCCCGGAGACCGAGTCCTACCGTAACGTCCTGACCCTCCGGGGCGCCCTCAGCGACGGCAGCCAGATCTCCGTGGCCGGTACCCTGACCGGACCCAAGCAGATCCAGAAGCTGGTGGGCATCAACGGGTTTGAGGTGGAAATCCCGATCAGCGAACACCTGGTGGTCGTGGCCTACACCGACCGCCCGGGCGTGATCGGAACGATCGGCCACATCCTGGGCATGAACAACATCAACATCGCGGGCATGCAGGTTGCACGCTCTGACGAGGGCGGCCAGGTGCTTGCGCTCCTGACCATCGACAGCTCGGTGCCGCAGCAGGTCCTCGACGCGATCAAGGCAGGCATCGGCGCCGAAATGGTGCGTGAAGTGGACCTGGAGGACTAGTCCACGGCAGGGAAACGCCGTACCCGCCGGACCCGCTTGGGCGAGTCCCCGCAAGGCCACGTATGATTGGCCGGTCTGCTTACAATGGCTTGGTCCTGATTCAGGACCGTGGCCGGCAGGCCGGCCAATTACCTTTTGCACATCAGTCCGTAATCGTCCATGTCCGCCCCGGGCGGACTCGAATGTGCGTACGCATTCCAGGTTTCAGGGAGTTCCATGAACGCCGTCCAGAGGTTCATCAGAAGCAGGGTGCTGCTGTTGACCGCGGCCATCTTGATCGCAGCCATGTGCTTGTCGGTCCTCGTCCAAAACCAGTCACAGGCTGCACTCAACAGGACCGTGGATGAAAATTCACGGGGACTCTATGACATCCTGGTCCAGGCCAAGGCACCTTCCGGCGCGCTGATGCAGCCGGACATCGCCAACGGGACCGGAGGCATCAGCTTTGAACAGCTGGAAGCCATCAGGAAACTGACCGGAACCTCCGTGGCAGCCCCCATCAGCCTGGTCTCCCGCGTGACGCAGAACCTGGAGTCGCCCCGCCTGGACGCCATGGACTACCTGGGCTACAACGCCGGGCTGGCCGGCACCGCAACCGCCGACCAGGCCGCCGGGGCAACCGCCCCCGAACAGTGGCCTGCCGCTGAATCCGTGCTGAGCGACAAAAGCAAGAAGTACCGCCTGACGGCCAGCGCCGTCAGCTCCGACGGCGTCTCCGAGCAGACGCTGTTCAGGACCTCTGCCGAAGGAACCCTGGGCAAAGCCAAACTTGTTGAAGAAAAGGCCGCCGGAGGCAGCAGCATCCGGATCGCCGCGCCCGGGGACGAAACGGGCATCAAGTTTCCCGCCCCGGCCGGAGGCTCCGAACACAACCTCTTTAACCTGTCCGTATCCCTGCCCCTCGCCCCTGAGGTAACGGAATCCGTGGTTGCCGTCGATCCGGCCGCCGAGCGTGCACTGCTGGGTTCCGCCGGTGACTTCCTGGCGCCGCTGGAAAAGGCGCCGCCGGCCGACGCCCGTGACGCCGGGGCAATTGGACGCTACTTCGAGGGCCTTTTCACCAACGGCATCAGCATGGACAAGCTGAAGGAAGGACCGGACTTCCTCGGCGTCAAGCTCAAGTACTGGGCACCGCTGATGACCCAGTACCAGCAGGCCAAGCGGACCGGGCAGCTGACCGCCGATTCCCAGGCCATTCCGCTGATCGTGCGCTCCGGCACCTCCCTGGACCTCAAATACAACGTCAAGATCGAGGAGATCGACAACGCCGGCAAGGTAGTCAAGGACGTCGGCACCGTTTCCCGGTCCCTGGACAAGGATTACCTGCCGTTCGTCTCCAAGGACCCCTTTGCCCTGTCCTGGCCGGGTTCCACGGACCACTCATCCCTGCTTGGCAGCACCGGCAACTTCAACCAGGGCCTCTACACCCCGGCCACGTGGAGCACCGACTTTGCCGCCGCACCCAAGTACACGGACGGTGAAACGGCTGCGAACGGCGCCGTGGACAAGACAGCAGTTCCCGGCGAATGGGTCACGGTCAACCGGCTGCCCGAGAAGAGCGCCAACGGCACCCCTGTTGACCAGACCCAGCGGGAACCCGTGGACGAACGTTCCTACCGGGAGAACCTCGAAACGGGGTCGCAGGCTGCTGCTCCGCTGGCGATGGTTTACGGCACGTTCGACCCCTCGGCCGTTGCTGCCGCCGCCGGCGACGTCAACAAGCTGCCGCTGGGCGGCTACGACCCCACCCCGTTCACCCTGGTCAAGGACGCTGCCGGAAACGAGGTCCCTGCCACCGAGCTGGAACCTTCCCTGAGCGCCACCGGCCTGGCCAGCCAGTCCGCCGGTGCCATCACCGACTACTACGGGCTTGCCGCTGCCCGCGGCTACACCGACAACGCCAGCGTGATCGACGCCGTCCGGGTCCGCGCGAAGACGGCAGGCAGCTGGAAGCAGGCGCAGCCCGACGTCGAGAAGCTGGCAGGCGAAATCCGCACCATGGGCCTGGAAGCCACCGTCGTGGCCGGTTCCGCTCGCGAGGATGCCAGCATCTTCGTTCCGGGCTACTCCAAGGACGACGCCGGGAAGGAATCCGCCCTGGGCACCGTCCGGCAGTCCTGGGTGCGCCAGAACGCCGCCGAAGCTGTCACCGGATCGCTGTCCGGCACCAACGTCACGCTGCTCTTCCTGACGCTCTGCGGTGCAACCCTCCTAACGGGGGCATCCACCGTCAGCTACATCCGTAAGCGGAGGAGCGAAGCGGGAACGCTCCGGGCCATGGGCTGGACCCAGCGCCGGGTCCGCCGGTGGGTGCTGGAGGAGTTCGGTGTGGGCGCCGTCCTGCTGGCCATCGCGGGGACCGTGTTGAGCCTGGTGAGCTGGAGCCTGGCCACGGCCCTCGTATCGGTGTCCGTCCTTGTGCTCTACGCCGCGGCGGCCTTCTTCGCCGCGCAGCAGCTGCGCCACGGCCACGTCGTGGACCAGGAGCCGCAGCATGACGAGCGGCTCATCCCGGTGGACTCGCCGCTGACTTTCGCCAACCGCCAGCTGAGCACCAACAAATTCAACACGATCTCCCTTGCCGTGGCCGTAGGCGTGTTCGGCGCGGCAGTGGGCGGCCTCATCTCCCTGCTCATTGACATTCCGCGCGCCGCCGGCGCCAGTGCCCTGAGCGGCCTGGCCGCGGCCAGCGTTGCCCTGCCCAGCATCCTCCTCGCTCTTTCGGGCGTGGCTGTGGGGCTGGTCCTCACGCTGGTCACCGGGCGGTTTGAACTCCACGCCAAGCGCCAGTACCTCGGCATCCTCGAGGCGATGGGCTGGAATCCGGACATGCTGCGCCAGGTCCGGCTGTTCGAAAACGCCTTGGTGGGAACCCTGGCCCTGCCGCTGGGCGTGCTGGGCGCCCTGGGGATAGGCCTGCTGCTGGCGCCGTACGCCGCTTTGTGGGCGGGCGTGGCAGGCCTTGTGGCTGTACTTTGCTGGATACCGATTGCAACGAAAGTGGTCCAATGACAAACCCGACGAATGTCCAGCGGAGCCGCCGGTCCGGCTCCGCGGAGGTCCCCCTGCAGACCCGCGCCAACACCATCGTCAAGGCCGCCGACCACGCGACCCCGCTGGAACTGAACGACATCACCATCCGCTACGGCGGGGGCAAAGGCGGTGCCGAAACCGTCAGCGTGGTGGAAGGCTTCGACCTCACCCTGCACGCCGGCGAGATGCACTGCGTTGCCGGCCGCAGCGGTTCCGGCAAGACCAGCATCCTCACCGTCGGCGCCGGACTCACGCTGCCGACGTCGGGCCGCGTCTTCTGGGAAGGCGATTCCCTCGAAAGCATGGGCGACGACGAAATCGCCGACCGCCGTCGTGCCTTGATCGGTTATGTTGACCAGGGCGGTGCGCTGATTGACGGGATGAGCGCCCTCGAGAACGTGCTCCTGCCGGCTGTCCCGGACGGCGAAGTGGACCAGCGCCGCGATATGGCCAAGGACCTGCTGGACCTCGTGGGGCTGGGCCGCCGCATGCGGCACCGTCCTGCCCAGCTCTCCGGTGGCGAACGCCAGCGCGTCGCCATTGCCCGGGCGCTGATCCTGGGCACGCGCGTCCTGGTGGTGGATGAGCCCACTGCCAGCCTCGACCGTGCCTCTGCCAACCGGATCATCAGCATCCTGAAGGACACCACGTCGGACGGAATCGCCGTCCTGGTGGCCTCGCACGACCATGAACTCGTCCGGCTCAGCGATACCCTGACCGAACTCATCTAGCCCGCCCCTCCGCACCGAAGGTAACGTCCTCTACGTGACTGCTTCAGAGAAAACGCCGTTCTACATCACCACGGCCATCACCTACCCCAACGGGGTGCCGCACATCGGCCACGCGTACGAGTACATTGCCACCGACGCGATGGCCCGTTTCAAGCGGCTGGACGGCTACGACGTGATGTTCCTGACCGGCACGGACGAGCATGGGATGAAGATCGCCCAGACGGCCGAGAAAGAAGGCATCACGCCCAAGGAACTGGTGGACCGGAATGTCGAGGCCTTCAAGGCGGCGCATGCCGCGCTGGGAATCTCGTACGACCGTTTCATCCGGACCACTGACGAGGACCACTACGCCGCCTCGCAGGCCATCTGGAAAAAGATGGAGGCCAACGGGGACATCTACCTGTCCAAGTACGAGGGCTGGTACTCCGTCCGGGATGAGGCGTTCTACGTTGAGGACGACACCGTGGTCAAGGACGACGGCGTGCGCTACTCCAAGGAGACGGACACCGAGGTGACCTGGACGGCGGAAGAGAGCTACTTCTTCCGGCTGTCCGCCTACCAGGACAAGCTCCTGGCGCTCTACGAAGCACATCCGGAGTTCGGTGCCCCGCAGTACCGCTTCAACGAAGTCATCAGCTTCGTCAAGCGCGGCCTCGAGGACCTGTCCATCAGCCGCACCACGTTCGACTGGGGCGTCCCGGTCCCGGGCAACGACAAGCACGTCATGTACGTCTGGGTGGATGCCCTGACGAACTACCTCACGGGCGTGGGGTATCCCGACGTCGAGTCTGACAAGTTCCGGAAGTACTGGCCCGCCGACGTGCACATCATCGGCAAGGACATCTCACGCTTCCACGCCATCTACTGGCCCGCCTTCCTCATGAGTGCCGGCCTTGAACTGCCCAAGCGCGTCATGATCCACGGATTCCTGCACAACAATGGCGTGAAGATGTCCAAGTCCCTGGGCAATGTAGTGGCTCCATCCGATTTCGTGGACCAGTACGGCGTGGACCAGGTGAGGTTCTTCTTCCTCCGCGAAGTGCCTTTCGGCGCGGACGGCAGCTACAACCACGACGCCATCGTGGGACGGATGAACGCTGACCTGGCCAACAACTTCGGCAACCTCGCCCAGCGTTCGCTGTCCATGGTCGCCAAGAACTGTGGGGGCAGGGTACCGGTTCCCGGCGCGTTCACTGCTGAGGACAACGCCATCCTCGAGCAGGCCGGCGCCCTCCTCGCCGCAGCACGGGCTGCGTTTGATAAGCAGGAATTCAGCCGCGCCCTTGAAGCGGTCTGGGGAGTCCTCGGCGACACCAACGCCTATTTCGCCGAGCAGGCGCCGTGGGTGCTGCGGAAAACCGACGTTGAGCGCATGAATACCGTGCTCTACGTGACGCTCGAGGTGCTGCGGATCGTGGCCATCCTTGCACAGCCGGTCATGCCCGCCGCAACAGCGACGCTTCTGCAAACGCTGGGCCAGCCCGAAGGAGAAGCCCGGGAGTTCGCCGCCATTGGCACCCCGATCGTTGCAGGGACGGAACTGCCGGCGCCTTCGCCGGTGTTCCCGAAGTACGAAGAGCCGGCGGAAGCCAAGTAGTTCCAAATTCCGAAGATAAGTACGTCCTACTGGGGATTCCGACCGGGAAAATCCGTAGCCTGAACGAGTTAGCAAACTGACAGTTCGCATCTGGGAGAACCGTCGCCCCGATGCTGTCTGTTTGCCTTTGACCCGTCACGTTGGGTTGACCCGTCAGGTTGGGGCGGTGTGTTCTCTCTCGCGTCTGAACAGTCTGAAGCAGACTATTGACGGAGACGGAAATGAAACGGATCCTTGCCACCTTTGGAGTCACAAGCCTCGCACTCTTGGGCGCAACAGCCACGGCATTCGCCACGGGTGAATCGGGCGGCGGTGAAAAGATCACCATCTGTCACGCCACGGGATCGGAAACGAACCCCTACGTGCCAATCACGGTTGACCTCCATGCGCTGAACGGCCACGCCGGTTCTCACCACCAGCACAGCGAGGACATCATCCCGGCCAACAACGGGAAGGTCCTGCCCGGTGGCCAGAACCTGGACAAGGTCGATGTGTGGAACGCCGGCTGCGCCATGCCCGGCGGAAGCCCCGCCGGGCCGCCCAAGGACAACGACAAGAAGATCACCATCTGCCACGCCACGGGATCGGAAAAGAACCCCTATGTGGTCCTTAACATTGCGTTGCAGGGGCTGAACGGCCACGGTGGCGCCCACCACCAGCACAGCGAGGACATCATCCCGCCGAACAGCGGAAAGGTGGTTCCGGCCGGCCAGAACTGGACCGCCGAGGGGCAGGCAACCTTCAACAACAACTGCGTTCCCGTGGAAGTTACCACGACGCCGCCGACCCCGCCGACGGTACCGCCCGCGGGAAATGTACCTCCTCCTGCCGGTGAAGTGGTGCCCGGGACGACTCCGCGCGGCGCTGTTGCCGCCGGAGGCGGAGCCGGCGCAGTGGCCGCGCCAAACCAGGGCTTCAACGTGCAGACCGCTGTCTCGGCTCCGTCCGGTCCGGGTGCAGCTCCATGGCTTGGCGGACTGGCCGCTGTGATGGTCGCAGGCGCTGCCCTTGCTGTCCGGAAGACGATGGCCAAGGCTGTGGTCCGCGGCCAGCACCACGGATAGCGTCCAAGGCCGCCGCCCTGTCGGCATCCGGCAACCAGGGAACGCAAAGCGCCGTGCAGGTGTTGCACGGCGCTTTGCGTTCCCACCCGCCGGCACCTTTCCCCAAGCTGAGCCGAAGCATGAGGACCATTGATGGCAGGAAATGACCCGGAGGAAGTACCTGGCGCGGACGCAACATCCGGCACAACCGGACACCGCGACGGGCTCTCAACACTGAGGACAGTTGTCCTGCTGGCCTTGGCAGGAGTGGCGGGCTTCCTTGCCGTAGCCCTTTTCCCCGTCGGTGCAGGGTCCGGCGATCGGACAGCGCCGGCCGGCGGCGCGACAGCGGCGGCAACGTCCGCCGTCCCGGCACAGTCCGCGACGGGCACCGCGTCGGTCGTCCCTGCTCCGGCCGTCCTCCCGGAACAGCCCTCGGGCCCGGCCGGGCGACCGGCTGCTCCTCCGCAGCGGCTGGTCTATCCCGCGGCTGACATCGACGTTCCTGTTTATCCGCTCGACCCGAGCAGTTCGGACGTGGCCGCGCAAACCATAATCCCGCCGGCCACCAGGGACGGATACTGGCTGACCCCCTACGGCATGCCGGGCTCGGGCTCCACCAACACCACTTACGTTGTGGGCCATAGCTGGCAGGACCTTGAAGCGCCCTTCAACCGGCTCAGTTCAAGGGCGGCAGCGGGGGACAGGCTCACTGTTGCCACCTCCTCGGGTGAGCTGGAATACCAGGTGGACTCCGTCACCACGTATGTAAAATCGGGACTCAAGGACAGCCCAATCTGGGAGGTTGCGCCCAACAGGCTGGTCCTCATCTCGTGTTACACGGACGACCTCTGGGGCACCAACGTCGTTGTAAGTGCTTCGCCGGTCCGTGACTAATTGCGCCACTTCGCACCTGCCTCCGAGCCGCATCGGCCGCCGCCGACCTTCTCGAATATTGAGACGGCTTGACCAGCATATGGATGTTTTGGCTAACCTGAATCCATGAGCGCATCCTCCATTGATCTTGCAGTGATTCCCGGCGACGGCATTGGCCCCGAGGTGATTGCCGAGGCCCTTAAGGTCCTCGAAAAGGCCGTGGCAGCGGAGGGCGTGGAGCTCAAGCAGACCCACTACAAGCTCGGTGCAGAGCACTGGCTGGCCACCGGGGAGACCCTGCCGGACGAGGTCCTGGCGGACCTCCGGACCCGGGATGCCATCCTGTTCGGCGCGGTGGGCGCCGCCCCGGGAGATACCCGCATTCCCTCCGGCATCATTGAACGCGAGCTGCTGCTCAAGCTGCGTTTCAGCCTGGACCACTACGTCAACCTGCGGCCATCCCGGCTCTATGGAACGGTGGGCAGCCCGCTGGCCAACCCGGGCACCATCGACTTCATTGTGGTCCGCGAGGGCACCGAAGGCCCCTATGTGGGCAACGGCGGCACCCTGAGGGCAGGCACTCCCCATGAAGTGGCCACCGAGGTTTCACTGAACACGGCCCATGGCGTGGAGCGGGTTGTCCGGGACGCTTTCCGCCGGGCCAGCGCCAGGGAGCGCAAGCACGTCACGCTGGTCCACAAGCACAACGTCCTGGTCTTCGCGGGGCATCTGTGGAAGCGCACCGTCGAAGCCGTGGCGCAGGAGTTCCCCGAGGTCACCCACGACTACCTGCACGTGGACGCTGCCACCATCTTTATGGTCACTGACCCCTCCCGCTTTGACGTGATCGTCACCGACAACCTTTTCGGGGACATCATCACCGACCTCGCGGCGGCCGTCACGGGCGGCATCGGGCTGGCAGCTTCGGGCAACATCAACATGGACCGCACTGCGCCGTCCATGTTTGAGCCGGTTCACGGTTCCGCCCCGGACATCGCCGGGCAGCAGAAGGCCGATCCCACGGCTGCCATCCTCTCTGCTGCGCTCCTGCTGGACCACCTCGGCTACAACGACGCTTCCCGGAGGATCGAAGCGGCAGTGGTTGCCGACGTCGAGAAGCGCGACGGCGGTTCACGCACCACGAGCGCCGTGGGCGACGCCATCGCCGCGGGGCTCTGACACTGCGCCAGGGCCTCCGGCATCGGGCGTAAGCTTGTCTCGAATCACCAAATGCCGCCGCGCCGTTCAGTGACGAACCCGGGGCGGCCGATCGTGGAGGAACCATGACTCAGACCGCCCATGGCGTCGAATTCAGCCAGCAGCTTTCGGCCAACCCGAAGTCTGCTGAAGAGCGTGCAGCCATCCTGGCAAACCCGGGGTTCGGCAACTACTTCACCGACCACACCGCCGTAGTGGACTACAGCGTGGACGAGAACGGCCACGGCGGCTGGCACAACGCCCGGATCGAAGCCTATGGACCCATCGTCCTTGACCCGTCGGCCGCCGTGCTGCACTACGGCCAGGAGATTTTCGAAGGGCTGAAGGCCTACCGCCACGCGGACGGCTCCATCTGGTCCTTCCGCCCGGAGGCAAACGCGGCCCGCCTGAACAAGTCCGCCCGCAGGCTCGCGCTGCCTGAGCTGCCGGCCGAATACTTCCTGGGCGCGATCCGCGGGCTCGTTGCCGCGGACCGGGAATGGGTTCCCAGCGGCGACGGCGAAGCCCTGTACCTGCGGCCGTTCATGATCGCCACCGAGGCCTTCCTGGGTGTGCGCGCTGCGCGCGAAGTTTCCTTCCGGGTGATCGCCTCACCGGCCGGCAACTACTTCGGCGGCGAGCTGAAGCCCGTGTCCATCTGGATCTCGCGTGAATATGCCCGCGCCGGCCGCGGCGGAACCGGAAATGCCAAATGCGGCGGCAACTATGCCGCGTCGCTGATTGCCCAGCAGGAAGCTGAAGCCAACGGCTGCAAGCAGGTCCTCTTCCTCGACCACTTCAACGACAACGCCGTCGAGGAACTGGGCGGCATGAACGTGTTCTTCGTGATGAAGGACGGCTCACTGGCCACCCCGGCGCTGACCGGCACCATCCTGGAAGGCATCACCAGGATGTCCGTCATCCAGGTGGCCAAGGACATGGGCCGCGAAGTCGCTGAGCGCAAGATCACACTGGATGAATGGCGCGACGGCGTTGCCTCCGGGGAGATTGCCGAGGTCTTCGCCTGCGGCACGGCAGCCGTGATCACGCCGATCGGGGTCCTCAAGGATGCCACTGAGTTCATCGGCTCCGAGGACGCCAAGGCGGGGGAGACCACCATGGCCATCCGCGAGCAGCTGCTCGGCATCCAGACCGGAACTGTTCCGGACACCCACGGCTGGCTCACCCGACTGGCCTAGGCCTGCACTTTCCAGACGTACGACGGCGCCTGCCGGACTTTGCTCCGGCGGGCGCCTTTACCGTCTGCAAGGATGGTGTGGTGACTTCAGCTTTCGGCCCTGCCCTGCAGCGCAGTTCGGCCCTCACGCAGTTCATCCTGGCGCCCAATCCAGGGCCGATGAGCCTGGACGGGACCAACTCCTACATGCTGCGGGCACCCGGCAGCCCCGGCGCCGTGGTGGTGGATCCCGGTCCGCCCGATGAGGCCCACCTGCAGGCCCTGGCCGCTGCCGGCCCCGTGGACCTCATCCTCGTCACCCACCGCCACGCGGACCATACAGCAGGTTCCGCCCGGCTCCATGGGTTGACCGGCGCCCCCGTGCGTGCAGCCGACGCCGTCCACTGCCACGGCAGCGGCACCCCTTTGCAGGATGGCGAAGTCCTTTCCGCCGCTGGCATGGAAATCCGGGTGGTGGCCACGCCCGGCCACACTACCGATTCCATGTGCTTCCACCTCCCTGGCGACGGTTCCCGCGGCTCAGTCCTGACCGGGGACACCATCCTGGGCCGCGGCACCACCATGCTCGACTACCCTGACGGGACCCTCGCGGACTACCTTGCCTCCCTCGACCGGCTGGAAGCGCTTGGCCCCGCCACAGTGCTTCCGGCCCATGGCCCCGTCCTTCCTTCGCTGGTGGAAATTGTGCGCGCCTACCGCAGCCACCGGCTCGAGCGGCTTGAACAGGTCCGCGCTGCGCTGGACACCCTGGGCCGGGACGCTACAGCCGGTGACGTGGCCGGCGTCGTGTATTCCGACGTCGACCCTTCCGTGCGGCGGGCCGCTGAAACGTCCGTTGCCGCCCAGCTCCACTATCTCCGGGGCACTGCGGCCCAGACGTAGGCGCTGGCGGGCGCTCGGTGGCGAGACGGTAGGGTAGGAGCCATGCGTATTGCCAGGTTTGTCGTTGATTCTGATCCCCTCTACGGCGTCGTCGAAGGTGACACCGGCAGTGAGGAGATCACTGTCATTCACGGAGACCCGTTCTTCAACGGGGTGGAGCGCACCTCCGTCCGCCACAAGCTGGAGGATGTCCGGCTGCTGGCCCCGATCATTCCCCGCAGCAAGGTCATCGGAGTGGGCCGCAACTTCGTGGAGCACGCGCAGGAACTCGGCAACGAAGTCCCGGCCCGGCCGCTCCTGTTCCTGAAGCCCAACACCGCCGTGGTTGGCCCCAACGATCCCGTGGTGCTGCCGGAGTTCTCCGAGGAAGTCTCCTTCGAGGCGGAACTGTGCGTGGTGATCGGCAGGATCTGCAAGGACGTCCCTGAGGAGCGTGTGGACGACGTCATCTTCGGCTATACGTGCGGCAACGACCTCACTGCCCGGGATGTCCAGAAAACCGACCTGCAGTGGACCCGGGCCAAGGGCTTTGACACCTCGGCACCGCTTGGCCCGTGGATCGAGACCGACCTGGATACCGAGGACCTCCAGATCCAGGGCCGGCTGAACGGGGAGCTGCGCCAGGACGGCAGCACCAGCCAGATGATCAGGGGAGTCCGCGAACTGGTCTCCGTTGTGTCCCAGGCTTTCACCCTCCTTCCGGGCGACGTCATCATGACCGGCACGCCCGCCGGCGTGGGACTCGTCACCGCGGGGGACCGCTTCGAGGTGGAGATCGAGGGCATCGGCCGCCTGTCCAACCCCATCGTGCGCCGCTGACGCGAGGCCGCCGCCAGCCCTGGCGGCAGGCGGTAAAGTTGAAGCCACTATGACTACTGCTTCTGCGTCGACTGCTGCCTCCCTGCCCTCCGTATCTGCCGACACTCCCGTGCGGGTCCGGTTCTGCCCGTCGCCCACGGGCACCCCGCACGTGGGGCTGATCCGCACGGCACTGTTCAACTGGGCCCATGCCAAGCACACCAAGGGCACCTTCGTCTTCCGCATCGAGGACACGGACGCTGCACGCGACTCGGAGGAGAGCTACCAGCAGCTGCTGGAAGCGTTGAAGTGGCTCGGCATCACGTGGGAAGAGGGCGTGGAGGTGGGCGGGCCCCACGAGCCGTACCGGCAGTCCCAGCGGCTGGACCTCTACAAGGATGTGGTGGCCAAGCTGATCGAGGCCGGCTATGCCTATGAGTGCTACTCGTCCCCCGAGGAGGTCGAGGCGCGCCACCGCGCAGCGGGCCGTGACCCCAAGCTTGGCTACGACAACTTCGACCGCGAGCTGACCGAGGAACAGGTGGCCGCGTTCAGGTCCGAAGGCCGCCAGCCCGTGCTCCGGGTCCGCATGCCCGATGAGGACGTCACGTTCACCGACCTGGTCCGCGGCGAGATCACCTTCAAGGCCGGCAGCATCCCGGATTACGTCATCGTGCGCGCGGACGGGTCCCCCCTGTACACCCTGGTGAACCCGGTTGACGACGCACTGATGGGCATTACCCACGTGCTGCGCGGCGAGGACCTGCTCTCCTCCACGCCGCGGCAGGTTGTCCTCATCCGCGCCCTGATGGAGCTCGGCGTGGCCGGCTACATGCCGGAGTTCGGGCACCTGCCGTACGTGATGGGCGAAGGCAACAAGAAGCTGTCCAAGCGCGATCCACAGTCCAACCTCTTCCTGCTGCGCGACCGCGGCTTCATTCCCGAGGGCCTCCTGAACTACCTTTCCCTGCTGGGCTGGAGCCTGTCCGCGGACGAGGACATCTTCACCGTGGACCAGCTGATCGAAAACTTCGATGTCCACGATGTTTTGGCCAACCCTGCGCGCTTTGACATCAAGAAGGCCGAAGCCATCAACGGCACCCACATCCGGATGCTCGCTCCGGAGGACTTCCGCGAGCGGCTGGTGCCGTACCTGCGCACGGCAGGCTACGTGGGGGAGCAGCTTACGGCACGGCAGGAGGAAATCCTGGCCGAGGCCGCGCCGCTGATCCAGGAGCGCATCACGCTGCTCGGTGAGGCCCCTGACATGCTCGGGTTCCTGTTCAAGGATGACGCCGCCATCGATGTAGCGGACGACGCCCGGAAGGGTCTTCCCGAGAACCTTGGGGAGGTCCTCGATGCGGCGATCGGCGCCCTGGACGGTGTGCAGGAGTGGACGGCGGAAGAAATCCAGGCTGCCCTGAAGCGGGCCCTTGTTGAAGAGCTGGGCCTCAAGCCCCGCCTCGCCTTCGGACCGGTTCGCACGGCTGTTTCCGGCCGCCGCATCTCGCCGCCGCTGTTCGAGTCCATGGTGATCCTTGGCCGGGAATCCTCCCTCCGCAGGCTCCGGGCCTTCCGCGGCTGATGACAGCTCCCAGTACTGCCTCCACCGGTTTCCTGGACACCCCGTTCGGGGCTGTGCGGGGCATCCTGTTCGACATCGACGACACGCTGGTGGACCTTGAGTTCTCGATGACCACCGCACTGCGGGAAGTCAGCGAACACCTATTGCCCGGACTGGACCAGGCCGGGTGGGAACGCTTCGGCCGCATCTTTACGCACGAAACCACCCACTATTACGACCGTTACCTGGCCGGTGAGCTCACGTTCAATGAGCAGCGGCTGCTTCGCGGACGCGCCGCCCTGGGCCACTTCGGGGTCGAGCTGGGCGACGGCGAACAGTCCCACCAGTGGCTGGCGGCCTATATTGAAAAACAGCCGGCCTATGTGAAGCCGTTCCCTGATGTCATGCCGCTGCTGGATGTCCTGGACCAGGCCGGCATCCCTTACGGGGCGGTCAGCAATAACGTGCATGATTACCAGCGCGCCAAGCTGGACGGGGCCGGACTGGAGCGCGTCCGGCGCCTGGTGGGGACGGATACGCTGGGCGTGGCCAAACCCGACCCCGCCATTTACCTGGAAGGGGTCCGGCTGCTGGGCACCGCACCGGCCGAAACGCTCTATGTGGGCGACAACCGGCTGCTGGACGCGGAGGGTTCGACGGCGGCGGGGCTGGTTGGCGTTTGGCTCAACAGGGTAGGGGAGCCGGTGGCGGAGTTTGAAGGCAACACCGTGTCCTCGCTGGCGCAGCTGGTCGGCTAGGAAGCGCTCCGACCACCGGATGCGGGAGAGGATCCGGGTGGTTCCGTCCGAGGTTGTCCAGCCTGCCATAGGCGGACCGAGGGCGTAGCAGGGCCGATTTGTGCGAGCCGAAAGTCTCAGGTAAAGTAATTTCTCGTGCTGAGGCGCACGGAGCAGGGTAAAGCCCCTGAAATCCGGCCCAAAAGTATCATTGGGATATGGTGTAATTGGCAACACTACGGTTTCTGGTACCGTCATTCTAGGTTCGAGTCCTGGTATCCCAGCTCTGGTTTGAGCAGCAGTTTGCAGCTCGAAACAGGCGGTTTCAGCCGGTTCGCCGATTTGAAACAAAAGCAAAGTGTATGAAACAATCACTGAGCTTGATCAGCGGAAACGCTGACGAAAGTACGGAAATGTACACGGCCCCATCGTATAGCGGCCTAGTACGCCGCCCTCTCACGGCGGTAACGCGGGTTCGAATCCCGCTGGGGTCACCACCGAAATGGTCCCGGGCAAATGCCCGGGGCCATTTTCTTTTGCCCTGGCCGCAGGTGGTGCGCAATACGCCTTGCCAGCGCCGTCAGCTGCGCACGCGTCACCGTGTGGCTCGCCGGAACTGCGGCCGCTCCCCATGTGAACTGGCATGATGTTGCTGTGACCTCCCGGAACGAGCAAGATGCCCCGCAGGATCCGCAGCGCAGACCTTCCGGCAGTACCGCGGCCTTGGCGGCCGTAACGCTGCTGGAAGAGGTCCGCGATGATCTTGCAGCGGCAGAGCTGCCTCTTGCCCTGCCGGATGCTGAGCAGGCGCGGCGTGAGGCCGCCAGCGCCGTGGCCCAGCTCGATGACTACATCCTCCCGCGGTACCGCAGCCTTGACGCTCCGCTCCTGGCCGTCGTCGGAGGTTCAACCGGAGCCGGCAAATCGACACTCGTGAACGGGATCGTGGGCCACCCGGTCACCCGTGCAGGCGCCATCCGCCCTACAACCCGCCAGCCCATCCTCCTGCACCACCCGTCGGAGGCGGCCTGGTTCGAGGGCCAGCGCGTGCTGCCGAGCTTGAACAGGATCCGAGGGTCCATCGTCAGCAGTCCCGTGCCCGCCAACCGGGCAGGAGCTGTTCCGGACGCCGGTGCGATGTCATCCCTTGTCCTCGTGGCGGACCCCGGGGTGCCTGCAGGAATAGCTGTCCTTGACGCCCCCGATGTGGATTCCATCTCGGATGACAACCGCAAGCTGGCAGCCCAGCTGCTGGCCGCTGCCGATCTGTGGGTCTTCGTCACCACCGCCAACCGTTATGCCGACGCCGTTCCATGGAAACTGCTCCTGAATGCAGCCTCGCGGGACATCATGGTGGGGGTGGTCCTGGACAGGGTGCCGCCGGGAGCGGAAGCGGAAGTAAGCGAGGACCTGCGCGGCCTCCTGGACCGCGAAGGACTGGGCGCGGCGCAGATGTTCGTCATACTTGAAACCAGCCTGGATCCCCTGGGCATGCTGCCCGCCGGGGCGGTCCAGCCGCTGCGGTCCTGGCTGGCGGGGCTGGCCGCTGACGCCGCGGGCCGGTCCGATATTGCCCGCCGCACGCTGAACGGGACCGTCAGGGCGATGGCGGACCGTGTCTCGGCCGTTGCGCAGGCGGCACGGGAGCAGCAGCATGCTGCCGCCACCCTGGAGGGTGCCGCCGTCGCTGCCTATGAAGACGCTGCGGACCGCATCCTGGATGCGACAAGGGATGGCGCGCTGCTGAGGGGCGAAGTGCTGGCCCGCTGGCAGGACTTCGTGGGCACGGGGGAGTTTTTCCGGGCCCTCGAACAGAATGTGGGCCGCTTCCGTGACCGGATAGGTGCCTTCTTCCGGGGTGAACCGGCCCCTGCAGTACGGGTTGAAGCTGCCATAGAGACGGGCCTGCAGGCGGTCATAGTTGACGAAGCCGCAAACGCGGCCGAGGACACCGACCAGCGCTGGCGCAACGACCCCGCCGGCCGGCAGCTGCTGGGGACGGATGATCTCTCCGGAACGACGCCAGGCTTCGAGGACCGCGCCGCCGCCGAGATCCGGGCGTGGCAGGAAGCACTGATGGAACTGATCCGCACCGAGGGCCAGGGCAAGCGGACCCAGGCGCGCTGGCTGTCCTTCGGCATCAACGGCCTGGGCGCCGCGTTGATGATCGTGGTGTTTTCGATGACGGCGGGACTCACCGGACTGGAGGTGGGCGTAGCTGGAGGCACCGCCGTCGTGGGCCAGCGGTTGCTGGAGGCTGTTTTCGGCGAGGACGCCGTCAGGCGGATGGCCGAACAAGCGCGGCAGGACCTCCACGCCCGCTGCCAGGGGCTCCTGCAGGAGGAGAGGCGCAAGTTCCTCGCCCGGCTGCCGGAATACGACGGGAGCGCGCCCGAAGCCCTGGCCGCACACGCCGCATCACTGCTCCGGCTGGCGGGCAAGGCATGAGCCGCCACAGCGATACCCGCGAGTCGTCCCGGCTTAGCCGCCGGCTCTCAGCCCTCAACGATGCCCGGGAACTTGGCGAAGGCGTCCTTCCGGATGAGTCGCTGCAGGAGGTCTTCAGCATCCTGGAACGTGCAAGTTCACGGCGCTCCCTTTCCGCCGACCACACAGTGGTGGGCTTCTTCGGCGCCACAGGAAGCGGAAAATCCTCCCTTTTCAACG
The DNA here is from genome assembly GCF_031844545.1 of Arthrobacter sp. AB6. NCBI lineage: Bacteria > Bacillati > Actinomycetota > Actinomycetes > Micrococcales > Micrococcaceae > Arthrobacter > Arthrobacter sp. AB6. The sequence goes on along the minus strand of NZ_JAUZVL010000002.1, from coordinate 235,931 downwards.
CAGTCAGCGGCGCGGAAATTGCGACGACGGCAGCCCGACGTCCAACCACATCGGAACCTTTGGCAGGGGTGTGGGGGGCGGAAGGCAGCGAGCCGCTGCTCGACTGGCTGGAAGTCCGCAACCGCCATCACGCCGCCGCCGTGGACGGATTCGCGGATGAAGGCACCGGCCTGATCCTGCTGGACCTGCCGGACTTTGACTCCACCAAGGCGTCCAACCGCGAAGTGGTACAGCGGATGGTGGGGCTGGTGGACGTGCTGGTGTGGGTCCTTGACCCCCAGAAGTACGCGGACGCTGCCGTGCACAATGACTTCCTGTCCCGTCTGGCCTCCCACGGTGCCGTGACCCTCGTGGTCCTCAACCAGGTGGACCGGCTGCCGGAGCGCGATGTGCAGCCCGTCCTGGAATCCCTGCGCTCCATCCTTGCCCGGGACGGACTTGGCAAGGTCCAGGTGCTTGCGGCCTCCGCCTTGACGGGGGCCGGGGTGGACCAGGTCCGGGCGGCTATCCGTGGTGTTGCCGTTAAGCGTAATGCGCAGTCCCAGCGGCTTTCCGCCGACATCACCAAGGCATCAGCAGATCTGGGGGCTGTGTCCGGGGAGGGTACGGCCGCCGGTGTGCGGCCTGCAACCAGGACCAGGCTCGCGGAGGAACTGGCTGTGGCAGCAAACGTGCCGGTGGTGGTTCGTGCGGTGGCGCAGTCCTACCGGCTGGAGTCAGTAAAGCGCACCGGCTGGCCGGTTACCCGCTGGCTGTCCAGGTTCCGTGCGGATCCGCTGCGCCGGCTCAACCTGCGCAGCGGCGCGCCGTCGGAGTTGAACCGGACATCGCTGCCGCCGGCAGGGGCGCCGGAACGGGCGCGAACGGACGCCGCGGTGCGCGAGTTCGCCGATGCCGCCAGTGCCGGTGCCCCCGGCCCCTGGCGTGCAGCCATCCGGGGGGCCGCCCGGGAAGGCAGGGAGCGGCTGCCTGATGCCCTGGACCAGGCCATCGCCGGAACGGACCTTGCCGCGAACCGCAAATCCTGGTGGTGGGGAGTCTTCAACGTGGTGCAGTGGCTGGCCTTGCTGACTGTGCTGGGTGGCTTGGGCTGGCTTGGTGTGCTGGCGGCACTGGGATATTTCCAGATGCCCGTGCCGGAGGTGCCCCGGGTCGAAGGATGGCCTGTGCCCACGCTGATGATCGCTCTTGGGGTGGCCCTGGGGATCTTCCTTGCCATCACGGGCCGCGTTATTGCAGCCGCCGCGGCCAATGCACGGGCAGCGAGGGCGCGGAAGCGGTTGAATGCCGCCGTGGCCGCTGTGGCGCAGGAACTCGTCGTGGAACCCGTTGAGGTGGAGGTCAGCCGGCTGGCCGGCTTTAACTCCGCGCTCCGGACGGCTGCGGCCGGATAGGCCTGCGCGGCGGGCAGGAGAGCTAACCCCCGGTGGCCGCGAGTTCGGCGGCAACGTCCCTTACCTTGATCAGGGTGCGCAGGTTGCGCGTAGTGGTTGCGGCCTTGAATTTGGCTTTCGAGGAAATCTTGCTGAAGGGGCTGTCCAACGTTCCGCCAGCCGGTGCCAGCCACGCGAGGGCCTCCGGACCCAGCCTCTCCTGTTCGTTTCCCTCCAGCGCCGCCCCTGCCGCATCGAGTTCATCGAGGACCCCGGTGTCCGAGGCAAGGGTGATGTAGCTGTGGGTTGCTTTGTCGTCCTCGGGGTAGGGGCAGGCGGCCACCAGCTCTGACAGCCGGGCCGATTTGAGAACCACCACCCAGGCGTCATAGCCGAACGTGTCCCGGAGGCATTTTTCGCATTCGCGTTTGACGGCCTTCGCGTCCAGGGGGCTGGTGAGGACCACATTTCCGCTGGCAAGCAGGGTGCGGGCGTCAGCAAAGCCCGCGGCCTTGAGCGCCTCCCGCAGATCGGCCATCTTGATGTTGATGCCGCCCACGTTGATGCCGCGAAGAAACACTGCGTAGCTGCCCATGCCGAGAATCCTAGCCCGGCGGCGCTGGGTCCGGGCCGCTGGCCCGTGTCACTGCTAGTCGTTGTTCTTGCGCAGGGCCTCAGTGAGGATGCGGCCGGCATTGCAGACCACTTCGGCATGCAGCCTGCCGGGCTGGCGGGTGAGCCGCTCAATCGGACCGGAAATGGAAACTGCCGCGATCACCCGGCCGGACGGCCCGCGCACAGGCGCCGAAACTGAGGCAACCCCAGGCTCGCGTTCGCCGAGGCTCTGGCCCCAGCCCCGCCGTCGTACTCCAGCCAGGACGGTAGGCGTGAAGCGGGCCGACTGCAGCCCCTCGAGCAGCCGGTCATGGTCCTCCCAGGCGAGCAGCACCTGGGCGGCAGATCCTGCCTTCATGGACAGCTGGGTGCCCACGGGGATGGTGTCCCGCAGGCCGATGGGACGCTCGGCGGAAGCGACGCATACACGCCAGTCGCCCTGGCGGCGGAAGATCTGGGCGCTCTCGCCGGTGGCATCCCTCAGCTGCATCAGCACGGGGCCGGCGGAGGCGATCAGGCGGTCCTCGCCCGCGGCCGACGCCAGTTCAACCAGCCGGCTTCCAAGGACGAACCGGCCCTGGATATCACGGCTAACCAGCCGGTGGTGCACAAGGGCGAGGGCGAGCCGGTGCACGGTGGGGCGGGCCAGGCCAGTGGCAGCCACGAGCTGCGCCAGGGTGGTGGGGCCGGCTTCCAGTGCATCAAGCACCTGGGCCGCTTTATCAATGACACCGACTCCACTAGAATTGTCCATGTAATGATATTGCCGTCTCAATATCTGAGATGCAAATCTTTCGGCTGGCGCAGTGCGGAGCCATCCTGATTCAGTTGAACCCATTAGTCAAACAGCAGTGAAGGGAGATGGCCATGGCAAAGACATTGGCCGAGAAAGTCTGGGACGCACACGTGGTGCGCAAAGGTGATGGTGATGGAGCCAACGCCCAGCCCGACCTTCTCTTCATCGACCTCCACCTGGTCCACGAGGTCACGTCTCCGCAGGCATTCGAAGGCCTGCGCCTGGCCGGCCGCAAGCTGCGCCGGCCGGACCTGACCATCGCGACGGAGGACCACAACACTCCCACGCTGGACATCGACAAGCCTATCGCCGACCTGACCAGCCGCACCCAGATCCAGACGCTGCGCAACAACTGCGCGGAGTTCGGCGTGCGGCTGCACAGCCTCGGTGACGCCGAGCAGGGCATCGTCCACGTCGTGGGCCCGCAGCTGGGCCTCACCCAGCCGGGAATGACCGTTGTCTGCGGCGACTCGCACACCTCCACCCACGGTGCCTTCGGTGCGCTGGCCATGGGCATCGGCACCTCCGAGGTGGAGCACGTCATGGCCACCCAGACCCTGTCCCTGAAGCCGTTCAAGACCATGGCCATCAACGTCGAGGGAACGCTGCGTCCCGGGGTGACGGCGAAGGACATCATCCTGGCCGTGATCGCCAAGATCGGCACCGGCGGCGGCCAGGGCTACGTCCTGGAATACCGCGGCTCCGCCATCCGCTCACTGTCCATGGACGCCCGCATGACCATCTGCAACATGTCCATCGAAGCGGGTGCCAGGGCCGGCCTTGTTGCGCCGGACCAGACCACCTACGACTACATGTATGGCCGCCCGCACGCCCCGCAGGGTGCCGACTGGGACGCCGCCGTCGAATACTGGAACACCCTGCGCACCGACGACGACGCCGTCTTCGACGCCCAGGTGGACCTGGATGCCGACACCCTGGAGCCGTTCGTCACCTGGGGCACCAACCCGGGCCAGGGGGTCTCCCTGTCCGAGTCCGTGCCGTCACCGGAGGATTTCGGTGACGAGAACGCCAAGGCAGCGGCCGAGCGGGCACTGCAGTACATGGGCCTCAAGGCCGGCACGCCGATGAAGGACATCCGGGTGGACACCGTTTTCCTGGGTTCCTGCACCAACTCCCGGATGGAGGACCTGCGCGCAGCGGCGGACATCATCCGCGGGCGCCGGAAGGATCCCAATATCCGCATGCTCGTGGTGCCGGGATCGGCGCGCGTGCGGCTGGAAGCAGAGGCCGAGGGCCTGGACCGCGTGTTCAAGGATTTCGGCGCCGAATGGCGCTTTGCCGGCTGCTCCATGTGCCTCGGCATGAACCCGGACCAGTTGGAGGTGGGGGAGCGCTGCGCGTCCACCTCCAACCGCAACTTCGAAGGGCGCCAGGGCAAGGGCGGCCGCACCCACCTGGTCTCCCCGGTGGTTGCCGCAGCCACGGCCATCCGCGGCACGCTGAGTTCGCCGTCGGACCTCGATCCGGCTCCCGAATCCGCCGCCATCCGCACCGACGCAGCCTAGGACACGCCATGGAAAAGTTCACCACCCACACCGGAATCGGCGTCCCGCTGCGGCAGAGCAACGTGGACACGGACCAGATCATCCCCGCCGTCTACCTCAAGCGGATTACCAGGACCGGCTTTGAGGACGCGCTGTTCTCGGCGTGGCGCAAGGACCCGTCCTTCATCCTGAACAAGGAGCCGTTCAACGCCGGGTCCGTCCTGGTGGCAGGCCCGGACTTCGGGACGGGATCGTCCCGCGAGCACGCCGTCTGGGCGCTGAAGGACTACGGCTTCAAGGCCGTCCTCTCTTCCCGCTTCGCCGACATTTTCCGCGGGAATTCCGGCAAGCAGGGCCTGCTGGCAGCCGAGCTCTCCCAGGATGACATCGAGCTGATCTGGAAGGAACTGGAGAACGCTCCGGGGACCGAAGTCACGGTTGACCTCGTGTCCAAGACCGTGGTGTGCGGAAACATCGTTGCGCCCTTCGAGATCGACGACTACACCCGCTGGCGGCTGCTCGAAGGCCTGGACGACATCGGGCTGACCCTCCAGCATGAGGCGGATATCACCGCCTACGAGGCCACCCGTCCTTCGTTCAAGCCGAAAACCCTGCCTGCGCGCCTTTCCTGAGGCCGCGAACGCTGCATTGACTGCCTTCGAAACCGGGCGACGACGGCACGCCACGCCCTGCCGCCGTCGCCCGCGTATTTCGGTTCGGTAACGCAACCTCCTATGCTTGGTTGGAGCCTTTGCAAGGATTTGGGGGCGAGTGATCGTAAGGAAACCGGTATATGAGTAGTGTTCTGACAATCCGCGGCGGAGTCCCGCTTACAGGCCGCGTCAGCGTCCGGGGAGCAAAGAACCTTGTTCCCAAGGCGATGGTGGCAGCGTTGCTGGGCAACGAACCGTCGGTGTTGCGGAACGTGCCGGAGATCAAGGATGTGGAGGTGGTCACCTCCCTCCTGCAGCTCCACGGCGTGACCGTGGCGAAGGACCCGGTGAGCGGCGACCTCACGCTGGATCCCAAGGCCGCCAAGACGGCATCCAGCACTGCCATCGACGCCCACGCGGGCGATTCCCGGATCCCCATCCTGCTTTGCGGGCCGCTGATCCACGCGATCGGGGAGGCGTTCATCCCCGACCTCGGCGGCTGCAAGATCGGCGACCGGCCCATTGATTACCACCTGGACGTCCTGCGCCAATTCGGTGCCGTGGTGGAGAAACGGCCCGGCGGCATCCACATCTCGGCCCCCAAGGGCCTCCAGGGCGCCAAGATCTCCCTGCCCTACCCTTCCGTGGGCGCCACCGAGCAGGTGCTGCTCAGCGCCACGCGCGCCGAGGGCATCACCGAGCTGTCCGGTGCTGCAACAGAGCCGGAGATCATCGACCTCATCGCCGTGCTTCAGAAGATGGGCGCCATCATCAGCGTCCAGACTGACCGCACCATCCGCATCGAAGGCGTCCGCGACCTCGGCGGCTACAACCACCGGGCGCTCTCGGACCGCAACGAATCCGCGTCGTGGGCTTCTGCGGCACTGGTGACCAAGGGCGACATTTTCGTCGAAGGCGCCTCGCAGCGGGACATGATGACCTTCCTGAACACCTACCGCAAGGTGGGCGGCGGCATGGACATCGGCGAGGACGGCATCCGTTTCTACCACCGCGGCGGAAAGCTCAATCCGCTGGTGCTGGAGACCGACGTGCACCCCGGCTTCATGACGGACTGGCAGCAGCCGCTGGTGGTGGCCCTGACCCAGGCCGAAGGCGTGTCCATCGTCCACGAGACGGTCTACGAGAACCGTTTCGGGTTCACTGACGCGCTCATCCGGATGGGCGCCAGCATCCAGGTGCACCGCGAGTGCCTGGGCAGCGTGCCGTGCAGGTTCGGCCAGCGGAACTTCCTCCACTCCGCCGTGATCTCCGGACCCACCCAGCTCAAAGGCACCGACATTGACGTTCCGGACCTGCGCGGGGGCTTCAGCCACCTGATTGCCGCCCTGGCAGCCACTGGCACATCCCGCGTCACGGGGATCGACATCATCAACCGCGGCTACGAGCGCTTCACTGAAAAGCTGGCCGGCCTTGGCGCCGACTTCGACATCACCACAGAGAAGTAGCAGGCAGCCGTGAAGGAACCGGCCAAGAGCCGCGCCACCCTCGCTGTGGTCGCCGGCATAGTCCGCCCCCTGTTCAACCTGATGATGGACAAGAAGTGGGAGGGCACGGAAAAGCTGCCTGCGGGCGGTTTTATCGCCGCACCCAACCACTGCACCGAGATCGATCCCCTGATCATCGGCCACCTCCTCTACAACCACAGGATTGCCCCGCACTTCCTTGCCAAGTCGGGGCTCTTCAAGGTTCCGGTGCTGGGCTGGGTCCTGCGTGCAACAAAGCAGATCCCGGTGGAACGTTCGACGGCGGGGGCGAACCGCTCCTTGCAGCTTGCGCAGGAGATCGTCGCCGAAGGCGGGGCCATCATCATCTACCCCGAAGGCACCCTGACGCGCGATCCCGGGCTGTGGCCCATGAAAGGCCACACGGGTGCTGCACGGCTTGCCCTGGAGGGCGGCATTCCGGTGGTTCCGATTGCCCACTGGGGCGCCCACGAAGTGTTCCCGCGCTACGGCAAGCGGTTCCACCTGTTCCCGCGCAAGAAGTCAACGGTGGTAGTGGGCGAGCCCGTTGACCTCAGCGCCTTCGCCGGCCGTCCGCTGGACAAGGCAACCCTCGCCGGGGCCACCGACGCGATCATGGATGCGATCACCGGACTCCTGGCGGAAATCAGGGGAGAAGAGCCGCCGGCTGAGCGGTGGGATCCGGCCAAGCAGCAGCAGGCCCGGCACGGCAGGTTCGTGGAGCGCGGGCAGCAGCAGGCCGGTACCGGAACGGAAACTCCGTGATCCCTGGGGGAAGGCAGACGGGCTCTGCCCGTTCCGTTGCTGTTCTCGGCGCCGGCTCCTGGGGAACAACCTTTGCAAAAATTCTGGCCGACGCCGCGGCTGCTGCCGGTGAGCCCCGCACCATCAGGCTGTGGGGCAGGCGCGCTGAAGTGGTCGAGGGCATCAACGCCAGCCACCGCAATGTGCAGTACCTGAAGGACGTCCCGCTGCCGGAAAGCATCACCGCCTCAACGGACGTCGCCACCGTACTGGAGGGCGCCGACCTCGTGGTCATCGCGGTCCCTGCCCAGTCACTCCGGCCGCAGCTGCGGGAGTGGAAAGGCCTGATCGCTCCGGACGCCATGGTTGTCTCGCTGATGAAAGGCCTGGAGCTCGGTACGGACGCCAGGATGAGCGAGGTCATCAGCGAGGAGCTGGGCGTGCCCACCGAGCGTATTGCCATTGTGTCCGGCCCCAACCTGGCCATGGAAATCGCCCGCGAAGAACCCACTGCCTCTGTGGTTGCCTGCACCGACTCCGACGCCGCAGGCTGGATCGCCAGGAGCTGCACGGCCCCCTACTTCCGGCCGTACACCACCACTGACGTAGTGGGGGTGGAGATCGGCGGAATCGTCAAGAACGTGATTGCCCTCGCCGTCGGCATCTGCGAGGGCAGGCAGATGGGGGACAACACCAAGGCGTCCGTCATCACCCGCGGACTCGCGGAAACGTCCCGCCTTGCCCTTGCCCTTGGCGGGGAAGCCAAAACGATGGCCGGCCTCGCAGGCCTGGGCGACCTTGTGGCCACCTGCTCCTCCCCGCTGTCACGCAACCACACCGCCGGGCGGCTCCTGGGGCAAGGCCTCACGCTTGAGGAGGTGGGCCAGAAGATGACCCAGACCGCCGAAGGCATAAAGTCGGGCCAGGCGGTCCATGAACTGGCCGGCAAGCTGGGCGTGGAGATGCCCATTACAGCTGCCGTCGTCGCCGTGCTGGCCGGCAAGCTGTCCGTTGACCAACTGGGGCCTGTCCTGCTGTCCCGGGAACTGAAACCTGAAGGCGATTACTGACGATGTCTCATGAAAACCTGACCGCAGGGGAGCCCGCGCCACGGGCGAAACCCCGGGTGGCGGTCCTTTTCGGCGGCCGCTCGAGCGAGCATGCTGTGAGCTGCGTGACCGCTGCCGGGGTCCTCGGCGCGATCAACAAGGACAAATACGAGGTAATTCCCATTGGAATCGCCAAAACCGGGCAATGGGTCCTGGCGTCCGCCGACACGGCCCAGTGGTCCCTCGCGGGGACCTCCCTGCCGGAGGTGGCGCCTTCGCCGCAGACCGTGACCCTTGCCGAGATCGGGGGCGAGCACCAGCTGATCGTCACGGCCCCGAACGAGGTTCCCCGGGAACTCGGCACGGTGGACGTGGTTTTCCCGCTCCTGCACGGCCCGTTCGGGGAGGACGGAACCATCCAGGGGCTCCTGGAACTCTCGGATACCCGCTACGTCGGCGCCGGCGTCCTCGCTTCGGCCGTGGGCATGGACAAGCACTTCATGAAGGTGGTGTTCGAGGCTGCAGGGCTGCACGTCGGTCCGTATGTTGCCGTCACGGACAGGCAGTGGCGCAAAGACCCGGAATCGGTGCGCAAACAGGTAGACCGGCTGGGATTCCCCGTGTTCGTCAAGCCGGCCCGGGCAGGATCCTCCATGGGTATCTCCAAGGTGGATTCCCTGGAACAGCTCGATGCAGCCATCGAGGAAGCCCGGCGCCACGACCTGAAACTGGTGATCGAGGCCGGCATCACCGGCCGGGAGATCGAATGTGCGGTCCTCGAAGGCAGGGGCACCGACGCACCACGCACCTCCATGCCGGGTGAAATCTCCGTGGCAGGCGGAACCCACGAGTTCTACGATTTCAACGCGAAATATGTGGAGGACGGGGCCGCCTCCCTCAGCTGCCCTGCCGATATCCCGGAGGAAGCCATCGCCCGGGTCCGGGAGCTTGCCGCGGCCGCGTTCGACGCCGTGGGGGCCGAGGGCCTGAGCCGGGTGGACTTCTTCTACACCCCTGCCGGGGAACTCATCATCAACGAGATCAACACCATGCCCGGCTTCACGCCCAAGAGCATGTACCCGCAGATGTGGGCGGCTTCCGGCCTGGGTTATGCCGACCTCATCGACGAACTGATTTACTTGGCGCTGAACCGCAAAACCGGGCTGCGCTAAGAGTCGACCGCCGCGGCCTACTGGCTCGGCGGCAGGTTCTGCAGATCCTCCTGCCCCACGCAGTTCCTGGCGGCCGGCACCTTGCCGGCTGCCGCCGCAAGGTCAGCCAGTACGGTGGCGGAACTGATCTTGTCGGGGTCCATGAGGATCTCTGTTGCCGGTTCCCGGCCGTAGGTTGTCAGGGTCCACACCGGGTCCCCTTCCTTGATGACCCAGTCAATGCCGTTGACCGTCACGCAGCGGTCCGTGGTGGGGCCGGGCGCATTCACGCCGCAGCGCAGGATCACCAGGGACGGGTCGCCCCAGGCTGCGGTGGCCTGGCTGTTCGTTTTTCGCAACGCGTGCTCGCCGATGGAGTCAGGAAGGCCCACCATCATGGGCGCGCACGCGGGGTTGGCCGCGTCCCTGGCCGCCGGAACATCCACGGCAGGCGAGCACGAGGTTAAAGGAACGGCCGCAAGGCTCCCAATCAGTGCCAGCCTGGCAACGCGGGCGGGCAGGGAAAGCTGGGGACGGCGCATGTCTCCAGCCTATCGCCGCGGCGGGCTCCGCCCTGACGCGGCACCGGGGGGCCGGCAATGTCGGAGCACCGCGGTAGCGTAGAGGCGTGCCTGAAAATCCCATCACCCACCGCTGGCGGCCCCGCCCTGAGGGCCCGGCCGCCGTCGGGGAGCCGCTGAACGTCTCCTCCCTGACCGTCTCTGCGCTCTCCGAGGCCGAGCTGCTGGCCCGGATTTTTCCGCGCCTGGCCATGGACGGCGCGCACACCGCCGCTACGCTGCTCGGCCCGGGGGATGACGCCGCCATAGTGGCGTCTCCTGATGGCAGGACCGTCATCAGCATCGACACCCAGGTCCAGGACCAGGACTTCAGGCTGCAATGGCCTAGCGGCTACCGGACCACCGGCTTCGATGTCGGCTGGAAAGCTGCGGCGCAGAACCTGAGCGACATCAACGCCATGGGGGCGAGCGCCACGTCGATGGTGGTAAGCCTTACGCTTCCGCCTGAAACGGCTGTGGGCTGGGTGGAGGACCTGGCGGACGGCCTCACCGCGGGGATCAGGGAGCTGGGCGCGGCCCACTGCTCGGTAGCGGGCGGGGACCTGGGGCGCGGGCGCGAAATTTCCGTCACGGTGGCCGTGCTGGGAACGCTCGACGCCGGCGCGCCCGTCCTCCGGTCCGGCGCCAGGCCGGGGGACGTCCTTGCCCTTGCGGGCACCGCCGGCCGCGCCGCCGCCGGCCTCGCACTGTTGGAATCGGACGTGCCTGTCGAGGCCCTCAGCGACGGTCAACGCGCCTTAGTCGAAGTGCAGTGCAGGCCCAGGCCTCCCCTGGCGTCAGGGCCCGCCGCCCGAGCCGCCGGCGCCACCGCCATGCTGGACATCTCAGACGGCCTGCTGCGCGATGGGCTGCGGCTGGCAACAGCCAGCCTTGTCGCCGTCGACCTCAATCCAGGCCCGCTGAAGCGGCTGGCGGACGCCCTTCGGCCGGCCGCGGAACTGTTGGGCGTGGACGCTGGAGAGTGGGTGCTCGGCGGCGGGGAGGACCACGGACTGCTTGCCACATTCCCTCCTGGTTCGCCGCTGCCCCAAGGATTCACTGCGATAGGCTCAGTACAAGCACTGGGAAACAACGAAGGCCCGGGCGTCAAAATTGCGGGCCGGTCCGCGGACACCGGGGGATGGGATCACTTTGCACACTAAGGTTGCCGCTAACGCGCAAGCGATGAAGAGGTGGTTGGGCAAGGCTGAGACCGCCCTTGGCAACCACAGCGACCGCCTGAATGCCATCAACATTTTTCCCGTGGCCGACGGCGACACCGGCACAAACCTCTACGTCACCGTGCGCGCGGCAGCCCGTTCCCTCGCCGCCACCGGTGACCACCCCGCACAGATGGACGTCGGCGCAGTCCTGGCCACCGCGGGCCAGGCAGCCATGGAGGAAGCACGGGGAAACTCGGGAACCCTTTTTTCGGTGTTCCTGTGCGCAGCCGCCGAGCCGCTGGCAGGCCACACCCGGCTGACCTCCACCCTGCTGGCGGCAGCCCTCAACCGTGCCCAGATCCGTGCCTGGTCGGCATTGAGCGATCCCGTGCCGGGAACCATGCTCTCCGTCATGGAAGCGGCAGCCCGGGCCGCGGCCGCTGTCGACGCCGGACAGAACGGGAACGACAGCAACCACGCCCTGGGCCTTGCCCTGGACGCCGCCGTGGAGGGCGCCCTCGCCGCGGTGATCCACACCGAAGACCAGTTGGACGTTCTGACGACCGCCCATGTGGTTGATGCGGGCGGAGTGGGCATGCTGCTGATCCTTGATTGCCTTCGCTCAGCGATCCTGGGCGAAGAACTCCAAAGCGAACTCCTTGACGGCCTGCACGGCTACGACGTCTCGGATCCGCACATCCATACGGCCATGCCGGACGACGACGGCGTGGAAGTCATGTGCACCATCAGCCTGTCGCCCCTCAATGCGGCAACCCTCCGCCAGCGGCTGGACGAGGTGGGCGAGTCGGTGATCATGAGCCAGGTTGGCAGCGGGCCGGACTCCGACGGCAACTACCGGTGGCGCGTCCACGTCCACGTCCCCGAAGCAGATCCCGCCGTCGGCATCATCCGGTCCCTGGGGGAGCCGGCCAACATCAGCATCAGTGAACTCGCGCTGCCGCGGGACCCGGCCACGGATGCAGTGAACTCCAGCGGGCATGAGCGCTGAACTGGACCTGGCGCTGGAACGGCGGATTGGCAAGCGTTCCGCAGCGGTCATTGAAAAGCATCTGGGCATCACCACAGTCGAGGGGCTGCTGAACTACTACCCGCGCCGCTACATGAACCGCGGCGAGCTGACGCCTATCAGCGAGATTCCCCGGGACGAAGAAGTCACCTTGATCGCCCGCGTGCTCTCCAGCAATACCCGCCGGATGCAGGCGCGCCGCGGCACCATCACCGATGTGGTGGTTTCCGACGACGACGGGAGGCAGGGTCTCCGGCTGGTAGGCGGCACGGAGTACCGCGGCAAAGCGCCGGGTACGCTCAAAATCAGCTTCTTCAACGGCTTCAAGGCCCAGGCAGAGCTGCTCCCGGGCCGCCGGGCGCTGTTTTCCGGCAAGGTCACGTCCTTCAAGGGATCCCTTGGCCTCACCAACCCGGACTACCAGGTGCTGGACGACGATCCGTTCAGCGAGGGCGGCCGGGATCCGGAAAAGCTGGCCGCCATGCCCATTCCCATTTATCCGGCCACCGCCAAGCTTCCCAGCTGGAAGATCCAGAAGGCCGTCTCAACCCTGCTCGAAACCGCTGACCTTGGCTCCCTGCCGGATCCCGTGCCACCCGCCATCGCGGCCAGGGAGAAGTTCCTCCCGATCGCCGAAGCCTACCGGCTGGTCCATGAACCGGAGTCGGCCACGGACTGGCAGCAGGCGCGGCGCCGCTTCCGTTACCAGGAGGCGCTGGTGCTGCAGTCCGCCCTGGCCCGCCGCCGGGCCCAGCTGGCCTCGGAGGAAGCCACTGCCCGCCGGCCCGCTCCGGAGGGCCTGCTGGCCAGTTTCGACCGCAGCCTTCCGTTCACGCTCACGGCCGGGCAGGCCGCCGTCGGGGAAACGCTGGCGGCCGAACTCTCCCGGGACGTCCCCATGAACCGGCTGCTGCAGGGAGAAGTGGGCTCCGGCAAGACCATAGTGGCGCTCCGTGCCATGCTGCAGGTGGTGGATGCCGGCGGGCAGGCGGCCCTGCTGGCCCCCACGGAAGTCCTCGCTGCCCAGCATTTCGAATCGATCCGCCGGACACTGGGCCCACTCTCCGGCGACGGACTGCTGGGCGGGATGGACGGCGCCTCCGTCCAGGTTTCGCTGCTCACTGGCTCCATGCCAACGGCGGCACGGCGGCAGGCCCTGCTTGACGCCGCGTCAGGGACGGCCGGGATCATCATTGGGACCCATGCCCTGCTGAGCGACAACGTGTCCTTCTACGATCTCGGCCTGATCGTGGTGGACGAGCAGCACCGCTTCGGGGTGGAGCAGCGCGATGCCCTGCGCGCCAAGGCACGGAAGCCGCCGCATCTGCTGGTCATGACGGCCACGCCCATCCCGCGGACCGTCGCGATGACAGTTTTCGGCGACCTCGAAACGTCGGTCCTGGACGAACTGCCGGCCGGCCGTGCCCCTATCGCCACCCACCTGGTGGGACTTGCGGAGAATCCGGCCTGGGCAGGGCGCATCTGGGCCCGCGCCCGGGAAGAGATTGACAGGGGCCACCAGGTGTACGTCGTCTGCCCCAGGATCGGAACGGACGACGACGGCGACTTCAGTCCCGGGGAGGCGGCGCCTCCGGCAGGGGAGGCGGAAGGAGACGGCGGCCGGGAACTCGCCTCGGTGACGGCCGTCGTCGAGCATCTGCGGGAAGAGACCGCCCTGTCCGGAATTCCCCTGGCGCCGCTCCACGGACGGCTGGAACCGGACGTGAAGTTCGGCGTCATGGAGGACTTTGCGGCCAACCGCATCAAGCTGCTTGTCTCCACTACGGTGATCGAGGTCGGCGTGGACGTGCACAACGCAACGCTGATGGTCATCCTGGATGCGGACCGGTTCGGGATTTCCCAGCTGCACCAGCTCCGCGGCCGGGTGGGCCGGGGCGGGCTGCCAGGGACCTGCCTGCTGGTCACCGCCCTTGAACCCGGGCATCCAAGCCGTCGCAGGCTGGATGCCGTGGCGGCGACCACCGACGGCTTCGTCCTGTCCGAGGAGGACCTGAAGCTGCGGCGCGAGGGGGACATCCTGGGAGCCTCGCAATCAGGCGGACGCTCCGCCCTGAAGCTGCTCCGCGTCCTGGAGCATGGCGACGTCATTGCCCGGGCCAGGGAAGATGCCCAGCAGATTGTGCGCGAGGACCCCGCCCTGTCCGCTCGTCCGGAGCTTGCCGAGGCGATCGACAAATACCTCAATCCCGAGAAGGAGGCGTTCCTTGAACGCGGTTAGCATGGTGGGTGCCGGATATCCTGGCGGCCAAGACAGGAGCGTTGAATGAGCCGGATTATTGCAGGCGCCGCCGGCGGCACTCCCTTGACCGCCGTCCCGGGTTCCCTCACCAGGCCCACCACGGACCGCGTCAAGGAAGCGCTGTTTTCCCGCCTTGATGCCTTCAATGTCATTGCCGGCGCCCGCGTGCTGGACCTCTATGCGGGTTCCGGCTCCCTCGGGGTCGAAAGCGGCAGCAGGGGTGCCCAGGCGGTGGACCTGGTGGAGTCCGATGGCAAGGCCAGCGCCGTTTGCCAGCGCAATGCCGACCTCATCAACGGAGTCCTGGGCCGGAAAGCCGTGACTGTCCACCGCTCAAAGGTGGAACCTTTCCTGGAGCGCGCATCGGAGACGGCAGTCTGGGACCTTGTGTTCCTGGACCCGCCGTATCTGCTCGACGAGGTTGGCTTGCAGGCAGTGCTCCTGAAGCTTTCCACCCACCTTTCGCCGGCGGCGGTGGTGGTGGTGGAACGGTCATCCCGCTCACCCGAGCCCCAGTGGCCGGACGCCATCACCCGGTTCGCGGAGAAGAAATACGGGGAGACCAGGCTGTGGTTCGCGGAGCCCTTCGTGCCCGACGCAATCGACGATGACGATATTCCCGAGGCACCGGAACCGCCTGGACGCTAGCCCGGGTGCGGGAGCCATGGCTTCCCGGAGTCATCCTGCAAAGGGGTCGAGGTCCAGTCCGGCCAGCACCTTTGCCGGATGCGGCCCGCGGGCGGTCAGTTCAGTGGTCCATTCCGGCGGCCACGGGGTGAGGGTGCCGGCGAGGATGATGTTGCCGGGATAGCGGCCCTCGAACATTCCAGTTTCCGCAACGGCGGCCACATCGGCCATTGCCTGGCGCATGGCGGACACCTGGCTTCGGACCAGGGTCAGGCCCGGCTCGTCGCCGACATTGACGATCAGCACTCCGGCAGGGCTGAGCCGTTCCCCCACCTCCCGGTAGAACGCGCCGCTGGTCAGATGCGCGGGCGCGTCCGGCCCGGAAAAGATGTCCAGGATGACGACGTCGAACCGGAGGCCGGGGTCAATCCGGACAAGCGACTCCCGCGCATCGCCGATGACCGTCTGCAGGTCCGTCCCCTGTGGCAGGGGCAGCTCCCGCAGGACGAAATCGAGGAGCTCACGCTCCAGCTCCACCGCGTACTGCACCGACCCGGGCCTGGTGGCCTGGACGTACCGGGCCAGGGTCAGCGCTCCGGCGCCCAGGTGCAGCGCGCTGACCGGCTCCCCAGCGGGTGCCGCCAGGTCCACCAGGTGTCCGATCCGGCGCAGGTATTCGTAGAAAATCTCCTCCGGGTGCAGAAGGTTCACGTGGGACTGTTCCGCGCCGCCGATGCTGAGGACGTAGCTGCCGGCCGTGAACGCATCGGGTTCTATGGACGCGTGCTGCCCGGTGGTGCGCAGGAACCGGGACGCCCGGACTTCCCGGCCGCCGGGCATCAGAGCCTGCCGCTGAGCGCGGCCAGCCGCTCGGCAGCTTCTTCCAGGACCTCGGCCTTCTTGCAGAAGGCGAAACGGAGCAGGCTCCGGGTGCGTTCCGCTCCCTCGGCGTGGCAGAAGACCGGGACCGGGATCGCGGCCACGCCCACCAGTGCCGGAAGCTTCCGGGCCAGGTCTACGGAGTCGCTGATGCCCAGGGGGGCGGTATCCACATTGACGAAGTACGTGCCCTGCGGGGAGAAGACCTCGAACCCCGCGGCGCGCAAGCCTTCACTCAGGATGTCCCGCTTGTGCTCAAGGGACGCCGCGATGCCGGCATAGAACGAGTCGGGCAGGGCCAGGCCCGCGGCGATGGCCGACTGGAACGGCGTGCCCGAACTGTAGGTGAGGAACTGCTTGACCGTCCGGGCGGCGGACACCAGCTCTTCGGGTCCCGTGAGCCAGCCGACCTTCCAGCCAGTCAGGGAAAAGGTCTTGCCGGCAGAGGAAATGGTGATTGTCCGGTCCGCCGCTCCGGGCAGGGAAGCCACCGGTACGTGCCGGACGCCGAACGTGAGGTGCTCATAGACCTCGTCCGTGATGATGATGCTGTCATGCCTGCGGGCCAGTTCAACGACCCGTTGGAGCACGTCCCGCGGGAAGACCGCTCCGGTGGGGTTGTGGGGGTTGTTCAGCAGCACCACCTTGGTCCGCGCGCTGAAAGCAGCCTCGAGGGCGGCCATATCCGGCATGAAGTCCGGGGCCAGGAGCGGTGCAGTCACGTGCGTCGCACCGGACAGGCCGATCACGGCGCCGTAGGAGTCGTAGAAAGGCTCCAAGGTCAGGACCTCGTCGCCCGGACCGGCGAAGGCCAGGAGCGAGGCTGCGATGGCCTCGGTGGCGCCGGTGGTGACGATTACTTCCGTTGCCGGGTCGGGGGAGAGGCCGTAGAACCGCTGCTGGTGGGCCGAGACCGCCTCCCGCAGTTCCGGGATGCCCTTGCCGGGCGCATACTGGTTCGCGCCGGCCAGGATGGCAGACCGGGCAGCTTCCCTGATTTCCGCCGGGCCGTCCTCATCCGGGAACCCCTGGCCGAGGTTAATGGCGCCGGTCTGCACGGCCAGGGTGGTCATCTCTTCGAAGATGGTGACGCCCAGGCCTCCGTCGGGGGCCAGGAGGTTTGCTCCGAGGGCGGCGCGCTGCCATGGAGCAGGGGCCATGGGGGTGGAAAGTTCCCGTGGTGGATGCATCCAGTCATGGTATCCCGGTGTTCCCATGGGGTAGGTTCGGAGCATGAGACGCGCTGTCTGCCCCGGATCCTTTGACCCCATCCACAACGGCCATCTCGAGGTTATTGCGCGTGCCGCCGGCCTCTTTGACGAGGTCATCGTGGCTGTGTCCACCAACCAGGCCAAGCAGTACAGGTTCACCCTCCAGGAGCGCCTGGACATGGCACGGGAAACCCTCGCCTCGCTCAAGGGCATCGTGGTGGAACCGATCGGGGAGGGCCTGCTCGCAGAGTATTGCCGGCAGCGGGGTGTTTCGGCCATCGTCAAGGGACTCAGGTCTTCCTCGGACTTCGACTACGAGCTGCCCATGGCCACCATGAACCGGCAGCTCAGCGGCGTTGAAACGGTCTTCCTGCCTGCGGAGGCCCATTACCTCCACCTTTCTTCCACCCTCATCAAAGAGGTGGCCGGCCTGGGGGGAAATGTGTCCGACTACGTGCCCCGCTCGGTGCAGCGGCGGATGCTTGCGGGCGAGTCGGGCCCCGGCCAGCAGCCGAGGGGGTAGGCTTGTCCGGTACTTCGGCACTCCCTGCCGGCCGGTTTGAGTCCCTGTGGCTCTTCAGGCTAAGATAGTACGTCGGTCATATGTTCAACAGGAGTTCTCATTAAAAGAGATGCTGGTTCGCCCCTGGCGTTCGACGTCAAGGACCTCGGGCGCAGCCCGGGAAGCATGCGGACACTGAAGGAACATGTACCCGCGCCAGGTGATCTTGGCGTGGCGCTCATTGGCGTTCAGGAAGGCTCGGATATCGAGCTGGATCTGAGGCTTGAAGCCGTACACGAAGGAATTTTGGTATCAGGAACCGTGCTCACCGAGGTAACAGGTGAATGCGGCCGATGCCTGGATCCCCTTGCGTATGACCTCGAGGTCAATGTGCAAGAACTTTTCTTCTATGGGGGCGTGGAGCTCTCGGACGGAGAAGATGATGAAGAGCAACGTCGAGTCGAGCACGATGTAATCGATCTTGAACCGGTGTTGCGGGACGCAGTGGTGACCGCGCTGCCGTTCCAGCCGGTGTGCCGGGAAGACTGCCAGGGCCTTTGCTCCGAATGTGGAGTTCGCCTGGAAGACGAGCCGGGGCACCACCACGAGGTCTTGGATCCTCGCTGGGCTGCCCTAGCTGATATGGCTAAGCCTGACCGGCAAAATTGATTTGTACGTGTTTGTCTAGAGAGAAATGAGTTAGCCGTGGCTGTTCCCAAGCGGAAAATGTCTCGCTCGAATACCCGCGCCCGCCGCTCCCAGTGGAAGGCGACCGCCCCCCACCTGGTGAAGACCGTCGAGAACGGCCAGGTCACCTACAGCCTGCCGCACCAGGCAAAGGTCGTCACCGACTCGGCCGGCACTGCGCTGTTCCTTGAGTACAAGGGACGCAAGGTCGCGGACGTCTAATCGGCCGCTCAGGCTGACATGATGTCTTCAACTGAAGAGCTTCTGAAGCGTCTCGGTGTCTCTATTGACGCCGGGACGCTTCGTCTTGCGCTCACACACCGTTCCTACGCCTACGAAAACGGCGGCATCCCCACCAACGAGCGGCTCGAATTCCTGGGTGATTCCATCCTCGGGTTCTCCGTCACCGATGCCCTGTACCGGGACAACCCGGAACTGCCCGAAGGTGAGCTCGCAAAGCGGCGCTCCGCCGTCGTCAGCACCCGTGCGCTTGCCGGCATTGGACGCAGCCTGGGCATCGGGGAGTACATCTACCTTGGCCAGGGCGAAAAGCTCACCCACGGCAACAACAAGGCTTCCATCCTCGCTGACACCATGGAAGCGCTCATTGGTGCCACCTACGTGTCCAACGACATCGAGACCGCACGCCAGCTGGTGATGCGCCTGATCGGTCCGTTGCTGAAGGACGCGGCCGCCCTGGGCGCCGGAACGGACTGGAAAACCAGCATCCAGGAACTCGCGGCCAGCCGCCAGCTCGGCACCATCCACTACGCCGTGGACGGCTCGGGGCCGGACCATGCCCGCACTTTCACCGCCGTCCTCCATGTGGGCGGAACCGCCTATGGCAAGGGTTCCGGCCACTCGAAAAAGGAAGCCGAGCAGGAGGCGGCGGCCGACGCATGGCGGGTGCTCTCCGCGTCGGCGGGAGCAAAAAAGTCCGCCGGTTCCATCCCCGCCAAGTAGCGCCATGCCTGAACTTCCCGAGGTTGAGGTGGTGCGCCGCGGCCTGGTGAGCTGGGTCCGCGGCCGGACCATCACCTCCGTGGAGGTCCTTGATCCACGCTCGGTGCGCCGGCACGCCCTGGGCGCGGCGGACTTTACCGGCAACCTGGAAGGCGCCACAGTTGCAGACGTCGTTCGACGGGGCAAGTTCTTGTGGATGCCGCTGGTGGAAGGCAGCCACGGGGACGGCGCCGCCGGAGCAGCGCCGGCGCCAGCCGTGGAACGCCCCCACGTTGCCCTGATGGCCCACCTCGGGATGAGCGGCCAGCTCCTGGTGCAGGACCGGGACGTCCCGGACGAAAAGCACCTGAAGGTCCGTTTCCGGCTCAGCCCCGGCGACGGCAAGCCGGAAGAACTGAGGTTCGTGGACCAGCGGATCTTTGGCGGGCTGTTCGTCACGGCGATGGTTCCCACGGACGACGGCGGCCCGGGCGGCCTTGCCGAATCGCCCCTGCCCTTGATAGCTGAGGAAGCGTCACACATCGCACGCGACCCTCTGGACCCCGCCTTCTGCTTCGACCTTTTCTACCGGCGCCTCCGCAAGCGCAAAACCGGCTTGAAGCGGGCCCTTCTGGACCAGGGTCTGGTCTCCGGGATCGGAAACATCTACGCGGATGAAGCGCTGTGGAGCGCCCGGCTGCACTACGCCCGCCCCACCGACACCCTGCGGCGTGCCGATGCGGAGAGGGTGCTCGCCAGCGTCCGGCAGGTCATGTTGGATGCCCTCGCCGCCGGAGGAACCAGTTTTGATTCGCTGTATGTGAACGTCAACGGCGCTTCCGGGTACTTTGACCGGTCCCTCAACGCCTACGGCCGGGAAGGGCAGCCCTGCAAACGCTGCGCCGCGGCTGGTATCCACGCCGTCATCCGCCGCGAGCAGTTCATGAACCGGTCCTCGCACACCTGTCCCGTCTGCCAGCCCCGTCCCCGGAACGGGCGCTGGTGAGAATGCCCGCGGGAATCCCGGAATTCGGGCCCCCACCCAGTAGATTGAGGACAGCGAAGCAGCCGCCTCAGCCACTCAGGAGATCCGAAAAGCCTTGCACCTCAAAAGCCTGACCGTCCGGGGGTTCAAGTCGTTCGCGTCCGCCACCACCTTCAATTTCGAGCCGGGGGTCACTGCGGTGGTTGGCCCCAACGGATCCGGGAAGTCCAACGTGGTGGACGCCCTGGCCTGGGTCATGGGCGAACAAGGTGCCAAAACCCTCCGCGGCGGGAAGATGGAGGACGTCATTTTCGCCGGGACGTCAGGCCGGCCGCCCCTTGGCCGGGCCCACGTCTCCCTGACCATAGACAACACTGACGGCGCCCTTCCCATCGAGTACGCCGAAGTGACCATTTCGCGGACGCTTTTCCGTACGGGTGGATCGGAATACGCCATCAACGGCGCAGGCTGCCGCCTGCTGGACATCCAGGAACTTCTTTCCGATTCCGGCCTGGGCCGCGAGATGCACGTCATCGTGGGCCAAGGCCAGCTGGACCGCGTCCTCCATGCCACGCCGGAGGACCGGCGCGGCTTCATCGAGGAAGCCGCCGGAATCCTGAAGCACCGCCGCCGCAAGGAACGGACCGTGCGCAAACTGGAGGCCATGCAGGCCAACCTTCAGCGCCTCACCGACCTCACCGGAGAAATCCGGCGCCAGCTCACACCGCTGGGGAAACAGGCGGAAGTGGCGCGCCGGGCGCAGCGGGTCCAGTTCGATGTCCGCGACGCCCGCGCCCGCCTGCTGGCCGACGACCTCGTCCAGCTCCAGCTGGCACTCGAACAGGACGTGGCGGACGAAGCAGCCCTGAAAGAACGGCGGGCCCTCGCCGGCGGGCAGCTTGAGGCCGGCCGCCGCCAGCAAGCCGAGCTGGAGCAACTCGCAGCTGAAGCGACTCCCCAGCTGAATGCCGCACGGGACGCCTGGTACCGTCTGTCCGCTGCCAGGGAGCGGCTGCGTTCACTGGGCTCCCTGGCACAGGAACGAAGCCGCCTCCTCGGCTCCGTGGAGGCACCGCCGTCGGGCCGGGATCCGGAACAACTGGAACGCCAGGCAGCCAAGGTCCGTGAGGAGCTGGCTGAGCTCGAGCGGAGCATCCTTGACCGGCGCAGCGCCCTGGACACAGCAAGCGCCGCAAAGGCCGAGGCCGAGCGTGCCGCGCTCGAAGAGGACAAACGGCTCACAGCAGAGCTGAGGGCCGCGGCTGACCGGCGCGAAGGCCTGGCCCGGCTGGCCGGCCAGGTTGCGGCGGCGAGGTCCCGCGTTGAGTCCGCCCAGGCGGAACTGGGCAGGCTCCGGGAATCCCTTGCGGCAGGAACCGAACGCCGGGCGCGTGCGC
Organism: Arthrobacter sp. AB6; assembly: GCF_031844545.1. NCBI lineage: Bacteria > Bacillati > Actinomycetota > Actinomycetes > Micrococcales > Micrococcaceae > Arthrobacter > Arthrobacter sp. AB6. Next base: position 214,321 of record NZ_JAUZVL010000002.1, on the reverse strand, counting down.
AGGCCGAATTCACGGCCCTGGAAAACCAAGTGGCCGGTGTGGAGGAGGGAGAGGAATCCCTTGACGCCGATTACGAGGCCGCCAATGAGGCCCTCGACACCGTGGTCCAGGAAATCGCCGCCCTGAAATCAGCCGTCAGTGAGGGGGTCCGGCAGCGCGACGCCCTGGCGGCGCGCCGTGACGCGTTGAAGCTGGGCCTGGAACGGAAGGACGGGGCAAGGCACGCGCTGCACGCGGGCCTCGATGGAATCGTCGGAACCCTCGCGGCCGGACTCACGGTGGAAGCCGGGTTCGAGACTGCGATCGCCGCGGCATTGGGGGAGGCCTCGGAGGCAATCGTGGTCCGGGACGCGGAGACGGCAACGGCGGTGCTCCAGCTCCTCAAGGATGACGACGCCGGGCGGGCGTCACTGCTCCTCGGATCGGCAGGGGCTGCGGCTGGACCCGCAGCCGGCACAGGCATGTCCCTTCCCCCGGGCGCGCGCTGGGCCGCGGACCTCACCACCTGCGACGCGTCCTGCGCCGGCCTGGTTGCCTACCTGCTGGCCGGTACCGCAGTTGTCCCGGACATCCACGCAGCGTCCGCCCTGGTGGCGGGACATCCCGGGCTGACTGCCGTCACCACCGGGGGAGACGTCTTCACTGCAGTGTCGGTCACCGGCGGTTCGGCCAAGGCACCGTCGCTTCTCGAGGTGCAGGCGGCAGTGGACGACGCCGAGAGCCGGCTTGCGGCGGTCACGGCAGCCCTGGAGCGGAACAGGTTCGCCCTCGCGGCCGCCGAGGCAAAGCGCGCGGAGGCGCAGGATCTGGCCGACGCCGCCCTGGAAAGACTGCACGAATCCGACGCGAAGCTGGCAGCCGTGGCTGAGCGCCTCGGCCACCTGAACTCCGTGCTCCGCAGCGCCGTCGGCGAAAGCGACCGCCTGGCGTCATCGCTGGCCAGGGCGGAGGAGAACGTGGCGGCAGAGGAGGAAGCGCTCGCAGCTGTGGCCGCACGCCTGGCGGCGGCACAGGAAGCGCCCGCGGAGCAGGAGCCGTCAACTGAACACCGCGACGCCCTGGCCCAGGCGGCGGCCCACGCGCGCGCTGCAGAGGTTGAGGCACGGCTGGCGCTTCGCAGCGCCGAAGAGCAGCTCTCAGCCACCAGGAACCGCGTGGCCTCACTGGAGCGGGCCGCCGCCACTGAGCGCCGGGCGCGGGAGGAAGCCGCGGAGCGCGCCCGTGTCCGCCGCATCCAGGCGCGGCGCGCAGCCGCCGTGTCCGCCGCCGTCGACGTGGCGCTCCGCCACGTTGACGTGTCCGTGGACCTGGCACGGCATGAACGTGACCTTGCCGAAGACAACCGTGAGCAGCGGGACCAGGCCCTTGGGGAGATTCGGACCGCCAATGAACTCCTGGCGAGGGAACTGGCCGACCTCACGGACAACGTCCACCGCGACGAACTCGCCCGGGCCCGGCAAAGGGCGCAAATCGACGCACTGGAAACCCGCTCCATCGACGAACTGGGCATTACCCCGGACGCCTTGGCAGCCGAGTACGGACCGGACGTTCCCGTTCCGGTTCCGGCCGAAGAAAGCGGCGACAAATGGGCTGCCCTTCGTGCTCCGGTGGACGGCGCCGGGGCGGAAATCGTCGAGGGAAAGCCTTACGTCCGCGAAGAACAGGAGAAGCGCCTGCGGAAGGCTGAACGCGACCTCGCCAGCCTGGGCCGGGTGAACCCCCTGGCACTGGAGGAATTCGCCGCACTTGAGGAGCGCCACCAGTTCCTGAGCACCCAACTCGAGGACCTGAAGGCCAGCCGCAAGGACCTGCTGGACATCATCAAGGAGGTGGATGACCGCGTCCAGCGCGTCTTCACCGAGGCCTTCGAAGACACCCAGGCCCAGTTCGTCAGGGTCTTTGCCCGGCTCTTCCCGGGCGGCGAGGGGCGGCTGGTGCTCACAGACCCCGCCGACATGCTCACCACCGGTATCGAGGTGGAGGCCCGTCCCGCCGGGAAGAAGATCAAGCGGCTCTCGCTCCTGTCCGGCGGGGAACGCTCGCTCACCGCGGTGGCGCTGCTGGTGGCAATCTTCAAGGCACGGCCCTCGCCCTTCTACGTCATGGACGAGGTGGAAGCTGCCCTGGACGACACCAACCTGGGCCGGCTCATCACCGTCTTCGAGGAACTCCGGGAATCCAGCCAGCTCATCGTCATCACCCACCAGAAGCGGACCATGGAAGTGGCGGACGCGCTCTACGGCGTCACGATGCGGGGCGACGGCGTCTCGACGGTGATCAGCCAGCGGCTCGGAGCCGACGTATGACCGGCCGGGTGTAACGGCAGGTCAACTGCACGCCTGCCCCGGAATGGCGCCCCGCGCGTATGAGAAGCTAGGGGAGTGAATGACATCCTTCCCATAATTCTGTCCATTCTTGCTGCCCTGGTGGTTATCGGCGGGCTGATTCCGGTTCTCATGAAGACCCGGAAGAACATCACCCGGTACCCTGGCACACGCGATGCCAATGACCCCGTGCTGCCGCGGGGCGGAAGCACTGCCGTGGAGGACAGGCCCGGCGCGGTTGCGGACCGTACAGCCCCGGACGCGGTGGACGTGGAGGGGCTGGAAACCGCCGAGGTCCCGGACAACGCCGCGGGGCTGGAGGTCATTCCGGTTGAGACTCCGCTTCCCGTGGCGGGCCGGCTGGTCCGCCTGCGCGAGCGTCTGGTCCGCTCCAACAACATCATGGGCAAGGGACTCCTGGCGCTGCTCTCAAGCGACAAGATCGACGAGAACGTGTGGGACGAAGTGGAGGAGACCCTCCTTCTGGCGGACCTGGGCACCGAACCCACCATGCAGCTCGTGGACGCACTCCGCGAGCGGGTCAAGGTCCTGGGCACCCGCACCCCCGAGCAGGTCAAAGAGCTGCTCCGCGAAGAGCTCATCAGGCTCGTGGACCCCACCATGGACCGCTCCCTCAACGTCCAGCGCCACGCCGACAAGCCGGCCGTCATGATGGTGGTGGGCGTCAACGGCGTGGGAAAGACCACCACCGTGGGCAAGCTCGCCCGCGTCCTGGTTGCCGAGGACAAGGATGTCCTCCTCGGAGCTGCGGACACCTTCCGTGCAGCGGCCGCCGAACAGCTGGCCACCTGGGGCCAGCGGGTTGGCGTGCCCACCGTGAAGTCGGACATCGACGGCGCCGATCCTGCCTCCGTTGCCTATGAAGCAGTCAAGGCCGGCATCGACCAGGAAGTGGACGTGGTCATGATCGACACTGCCGGCAGGCTGCAGAACAAAGTGGGCCTCATGGACGAACTGGGCAAGGTCAAGCGCGTCATTGAGAAACTGGCCGACGTGGACGAGGTCCTCCTGGTGCTGGATGCCACCACCGGCCAGAACGGCCTGAACCAGGCCCGCGTCTTCTCGGAGGTCGTGAACATCACGGGCATAGTCCTGACCAAGCTGGACGGAACCGCCAAGGGCGGCATCGTCGTCGCCATCCAAAAGACCCTTGGAGTCCCGGTCAAGCTGATTGGCCTGGGCGAGGGTGCGGACGACCTCGCCCCCTTCGATGCAGAGGCCTTTGTAGACGCGCTGCTGAACTAGCCCGGGGGCTCAGGGCCGGGCCGTGCGCAGGGTCTCACGGGTGGCGGCCCAGCCCGCGGCGGTCACGAGCATGATGCCGCCGGTGACTCCGAAAGCCCAGCCGTAGCCCAGCCGGTCGGCCAGCACACCTGCCAGCACGGGCCCAACGATCGCGCCGACGTCGGACGTCATCTGGTAGGCGGCCAGGACTTTCCCGCCGGAGCGGCCGTTGCCGATCACGTCGGCGACGGCGGCCTGCTGGGCAGGGCCGAAGAGACCGGAGCCGGCCCCCGCCAGGGCGGATGCGGCAAGGAACCAGCCCAGCCCGGACGTAAAACCGATGGCAGCGGTGGCGGCCCCGGCAACAATCAGTCCGGCAATCATCATGGGCTTGCGGCCCAAGGTGTCAGCCAGCCGGCCTGAGAAGGTGAGGGCTGCGGCGTTCCCGGCGGCAAACACCGCCAGTGCAAACCCGGCTGCCTCGGGTCCCGCTCCGAGGGCCGCAACCGCGAACAGCGGAACAGTGGCCATCCGGACGCCAAAAGTGGCCCAGCCGTTCACGAAGCTGGACAGCAGGGCGGTCCGGTAGGTGCCCATGGCAAGCGCTTCGCCCAGGGACATGTCCGGTGCGCGCTCCTGCCCGTCCCCGCCGCCCCGGCGCTGGTGGCTTAGCTGTGTCTGAACCACGACGGCGGCCATCACCAGCGCGGCCGCGTACGCCAGGAAGGGCACGCGCAGGCCAAAGCCAGCCAGCAGCCCGCCGACGATCGGCCCGCACACATTGCCGATGAGGAAGGCCGACGCATAGGCGCCGGAAACGCGGCCCCTGCTCTCGGGCGGCGCAAGCCGCACCACCAGCGCCATCGAAGCGACCGTGAACATCACCGATCCGGCCCCGCCAAGCCCGCGGAAGAGCAGGAGCTGCCAATAGTCCTGGGCGAAGGCGCAGGCAGCCGTGGAGGCGGCCACGATCAGCAGGCCCATGACATAGACGGGCCGTTCGCCGACCCGGCCGATCAGTGCACCGCCCGCCGGCGCGAAGACCAGCCGCATGAACGCGAAGATCGCCACGATCACCGAGGCCTCGGTATTTCCCACGCCGAAGGTTGTGGCGAACTGTGGCAACACGGGCGCAACAAGACCGAATCCAAGGGCAATAAGGAAGGCCGCGGCCAGCATCACCTTGATGTCGCGCGGCAGCTTTTGCCTGCCCGGACGCAACAGGGAGAGAATCCGCGCTGTGGCGCGGCTCACGCGGGGTTCGGCCGTCATGGTTGAGGGGTCCTTGGGTACTTGTCCGGGGTGCATCGGCGGGAGGGGTGAAACATAACCGTAACAAGCCAGATATGCACCATTTACTTCCTAGAGGTTGTTGTAACAACCCCGCAATACAAATCCTCCGCGGCCGAAACACAGCGCCTACAAACTCGTTACAGGACGCAAAAGGCGTTGGCAGGCGGATCATCTCCGCAAATTCGACCAAATCGATAAGAGAGGCGTGCACCATGGAACTTACCGCAGGTCACGTATGGATCATGGTGTCGGCGGCGCTTGTGCTGTTCATGACACCCGGTCTGGCATTTTTCTACGGCGGCATGACCCGGGCCAAGGCCGCGCTGAACATGATGATGATGAGCTTCATCTCCATCGGCATGGTTGGCGTTGTCTGGGTCCTCTGGGGCGCCTCCATGAGCTCCGGCGAGGGCTTCCTTCAGATCGTGGGCAACCCGTTTGCCACGTTCGGCCTTGAGGGCATCGACACCCCGGACGGACTGATCAAGGTCGGCTACGCTGCCACCTTCGCTATCATCACCGTCGCTCTCATCAGCGGCGCCATTGCTGACCGCGCCAAGTTCGGCGCCTGGTCTGTCTTCGTGCCCGTCTGGGTCACGCTTGTCTACTGCCCGCTGGCCTTCATGGTGTGGGGCGGCGGACTGTTCGGTCCTGAAGGTGCAGTGGGCCAGGCCCTCGGCCCGGCCATCGACTTCGCCGGCGGCACCGTGGTCCACATCAACGCTGGTGTTGCAGCGCTGGTCCTGGTCCTCATCATCGGCAACCGCAAGGGCTTCGGCAAGGACCCGAACCACCGCCCGCACAACATCCCGTTCGTCATGCTCGGCGCAGCCATCCTCTGGTTCGGCTGGTTCGGCTTCAACGGCGGTGCCGCCACCACCGCCGAGCAGGGCGGCCTCATCTGGGTGAACACCCTTGCCGCCCCTGCTGCCGCGATGCTCGGCTGGCTGGTCACCGAGCGTATCCGCGACGGCCACCCCACCTCCCTGGGTGCCGCCTCCGGTGTTGTTGCCGGCCTCGTCGCCATCACCCCGGCCTGCGCCAACGTGAGCCCTGTTGGTGCCCTCGGCCTCGGCATCGTGGCTGGTGTGGCTTCCGCCCTCGCCGTGGGACTGAAGTTCCGCTGGGGCTTCGATGACTCACTTGACGTCGTCGGCGTCCACCTTGTCTCGGGCATCATCGGCACCGTGGCCTTGGGCTTCATCGCACTGCCCGCCGATGGCGTTGGCGGCGGCCTCTTCTACGGCGGCGGCATGACCCAGATGTGGGCGCAGCTCGCAGCGGCGGGGATCGCCATCGCCTACTCCGCCATCCTGACGGCGATCATCGCCCTGGCCATCCACAAGACCATGGGCTTCCGTGTCTCGCAGGAACAGGAAACGGTGGGCGTGGACCTCAGCCTGCACGCCGAGACCGCCTACGAGTTCGGCGTCGGGGGACACGGCGGAAGCTTCCAGCCCCTGCACGACATGATCACCGGCAAGACCCAACCGGACGCGGCACAGACTTCAGGAGCCGCGAAGACCGAATCAGCAACAGGCAAGGAAAGCGTGGGGGCATGAAACTGATTACTGCGATCGTCCGGCCGGAAAAGCTCGAGGCCATCCGTGAGGGGCTGGAGGCCTACGGCGTACAGGGCCTGACGGTCAGCGCGGCGAGCGGCTACGGCCGGCAGCGCGGCTACACCGAGGTCTACCGCGGCGCGGAGTACAACGTGGACCTGCTGCCGAAGATCCGGGTAGAGGTCCTCGCCACCGACGAGCAGGCAGACGACATCCTGGATGTCATCATCGCCAGCTCAAACACCGGCCGGGCGGGTGACGGCAAGGTATGGACCGTGGATGTCTCAGAGGCGGTGCGGGTCCGCACCGGTGAACGGGGTGTTGCGGCCATCTAGGGCGGCAAAGCACTACAACGGAGAACACGGAGCGGGCAGGAAAACCGGAAGGTTTTCCTGCCCGCTCCGCTGTGCTGCCGACACCCGCCGCAAGACTCTGCGGCAAGCGTGGATTGGCTGCGGCGGCGTAAGCCGGTCTTAGTCTCCAGGCACCGTGCCCGGCCAGCCCGCGGGCCCGGCCGATCCGGCGTCGTACTCTTCCAGCGGGACGGAATCCTGCCGCCAGGCCGTGAGCACAGGCTCAACAATGCGCCAGCATTCTTCAGCTGTGTCGCCGCGGACGGAAAGCAACGGATCGCCCGCGAGCACGCCTTCCAGGACTTCACCGTAGGGGAGGAGGTCCGAAGCGCTCAGCTCTGCGTCGAGGGTGATGCGGCCCAGGCTGAAGATATTGCCGGGGCCATTGACATCGACGTCGAATGCCAGGGTGTCCGGCCCGAAGCCGATCCTCAGCTTGTTCGGCGAGTCAACGCCGGTGAAGCCCTGGGGAAGGTGGGGCACCGGGCGGAACGTGACCACGGCTTCCTTGCGCTTGGCGCCCAGAGCCTTGCCGGAACGGAGAATAAAGGGGACGCCCTTCCAGCGCCAGTTGTCGATGTTCACCTGGATCTCGGCCAGGGTCTCAGTGCCGCGTGCCGCGTCCACACCTTCCTCCCGGGCATAGTCGGGGACCTCTTTTCCAGCAAGTTCACCGGCCGTGTAGCGTGCCCTGCGGGTGGAACCGGCGTAGGGCTCCGGGACCCTGCTGGCGCGCAGGACTGTTGAAATGGCGTCGCGCAGGTCCCGTTCGCCGATGCTGGCCGGCGGTTCGATGGCCATCAGCGCCATGATCTGCAGGAGGTGGCTCTGGATCATGTCCCGGAGCGCGCCGGCGCCGTCGTAATAGCGGGCGCGTCCCTCCAGCGCGAGGTCCTCGTCAAAGATGATTTCCACTTTTTCCACGTGGTGGCGGTCCCAGACGGGTTCCAGGAAGTTGTTGGCGAACCGCAGCCCTAGGATGTTCAGGACGGTGGCCTTGCCCAGGAAATGGTCCACCCGGTGGATGTGGTCTTCCGGAACCAGCCGGACCAGTGTCTGGTTGAGCGACCGGGCAGACTCCTCGCTTGAGCCGAAGGGCTTTTCCATCACCAATCGCGTGCCGGCCGGCACCTGGTCGGGCCTGAGCGTTTCACAGGCGAGCTGGCTGATTTTGGGCGGGAGGGCAAAATAGACGGCGGTGGGCCCTTCCAGCGCGGCAAGGAGCGAGGCCAAGGCGCCATCGGCGGTGACATCCAGCTGGTGGTAGGCCGTCTCGTTTTCAAGGGCCTGCAGGGTGCCCTTTCCCTCGGGGGCTGCGGGTCCGGCCGCCGCTTCGAAGGAGGTGTGAACCCTTTCCCGCCACTGTTCAGGGGTCCAGGGATCTGACCCGGCACCGACGAGCCGCAGATCCGTGGCGTGGCCCTTAGCCGCCAGGCGCGCCAGGCCCGGCAGGAGCAGCCGGCCCGTCAGGTCGCCGGAAGCGCCGAGGATGAGGAGGGTTTTCACAGTTGGTTGGCTCGTCATTTTGCCAGCATGCCACCTTGGGGGTCCGGCTTGGTACCCTAGATAGTCGAGTCCCGATCATCCACTGAAAGAAGTGCACGTCGCGTGTTCAATTCACTCTCTGACCGGTTGACAGCAACCTTCAAGAATCTGCGGGGCAAAGGCAGGCTCTCCGAGGCCGACGTCGATGCCACAGTCCGCGAGATCCGCCGTGCCCTCCTGGACGCCGACGTTGCCGTTCCAGTTGTCCGTGAATTCACCGGCCGGGTGCGGGAACGCGCACTGGGTTCCGAGGTGTCCGGTGCGCTGAACCCCAGCCAGCAGATCGTTAAGATCGTCAACGAGGAACTGGTGGAGATCCTCGGCGGTGAAACCCGCCGGATCCGCCTGGCCAAGAACGGCCCCACCATCATCATGCTGGCCGGGCTCCAGGGTGCCGGTAAGACCACCCTCGCCGGCAAGCTGTCCAAGTGGCTGAAGGCCCAGGGCCACAGCCCCATTCTGGTGGCATGCGACCTGCAGCGCCCCAACGCGGTCACCCAGCTCCAGGTGGTGGGCCAGCGCGCCAAGGTGCCGGTGTTCGCGCCGCACCCGGGAGCCACGTCCTCCGAACTCGAGCACCCGGCCGGCGACCCCGTGGCCGTTGCCCGCGCCGGTGTGGAGGAAGCCCGCCAGAAGCTCCACGACGTCGTCATCGTGGATACCGCCGGCCGCCTCGGTGTCGACGCCGACATGATGGAGCAGGCGCGCCAGATCCGCCGCGCCATTGTGCCCAATGAAGTCCTCTTCGTCATCGACTCCATGATCGGCCAGGACGCCGTGAATACGGCGCTCGCCTTCGATGAGGGCGTCAACTTCACGGGCATCGTGCTGTCCAAGCTCGACGGCGACGCCCGCGGCGGTGCCGCGCTCTCGGTGGCGTCCGTCACCGGCAAGCCCGTCATGTTCGCCTCCACAGGCGAAGGCCTGGATGACTTCGAGCTGTTCCACCCGGACCGGATGGCCTCGCGCATCCTGGACATGGGTGACGTCCTGACGCTGATTGAGCAGGCGGAGAAATCCTGGGACAAGGACGAAGCCGCACGGATGGCGAAGAAGTTCGCCGACCAGGAAGACTTCACCCTCGAGGACTTCCTGGCCCAGATGCAGCAGATCCGCAACATGGGCTCGATGAAGAAAATGCTCATGATGATGCCGGGGGCGCAGAACATCCGCCAGCAACTGGAGCAGTTCGACGAACGCGAGATCGACCGCGTCGAGGCCATCGTCCGGTCCATGACCCCGCATGAGCGCCTTGCGCCCAAGATCATCAACGGCTCCCGCCGCGCCCGTATTGCCCGCGGTTCCGGTGTCCACGTCTCCGAGGTCAACGGCCTCCTGGAGCGCTTCGCCCAGGCCCAGAAGATGATGAAGAAGATGGCCCAGGGCGGAATGCCTGGCATGCCCGGGATGCCAGGCATGCCGGGTGCCGGCGGCGGGGCGCGGAAAAACGCAAAGAACGCACCCAAGAAGAAGGCGAAGTCCGGCAACCCGGCCAAGGCTGCCCAGGAGCGGAAGGACGCCGAGGCCCGCCGGGCCAACGCGGCCAAGGCTCTGCCGACAGGCGCAGCGTTCGGCCAGCAGCCGGGCGACTTCGATCCGTCCCAGCTGAACCTGCCCAAGGGTTTCGACAAGTTCCTGGGCAAGTAGCCATCCCCCCCTCCCAACTAGGTAGCGCCAAGTGTCGTTTTGACGGTTCATAACGACACTTGGCGCTACTTAGTTGGGATGTCGGGGCCGTGGAATAGGGTTGGGTCATGTTCAAGCAGAGGGTAGTGTTCGTGCACGGCGCGGGCAGCTTCGGCGCCGCGGCCTGGCCCCGCCAGCATGGCCTCGCACTGTCCTATGACGCGCTCTTCCTGCGCCGCCACGGCTACGACCCCGTGGCAGAGCCGGTGGAGTCCTCCTTCGAAGAGGACGCCAGGATCCTGCTGCGGTCACTTGCCGACGACGGGAGGGGCGCCGTCGGCGGGCACGTCGTGGCACACGCCCAAGGTGCCGTCGCAGCGATGATGGCCGCCGTCGAACGCCCCGACCTTGTCTACTCGCTGACGCTGGTGGAACCTGCATGCCTCTCCCTGACCGCGGAACTGCCGGCGACGGCGGCGCACATTGCGTTGATGAAGCCGCTCCTAGACGTCCGGCACCAACTCAGCGACGACGACTTCCAGCGGGAATTCGTGCGCCGGGTCTACGCCACGGACCTGCAGCACCCGGCCACCGTGGAAGAGAAGCGGTCCGCCCGGCGGCTGCGGCTGCAGGTGCCGCCGTGGGAAGCGCCGCTGCACATCGTGCCGGGCGTGCCGACGCTCGTCCTGACGGGCGGCTGGGAGCCGCTCTACGAAGAGATCGCGGGCTACCTACGGGAGACCGGCGCCCTCCACCGCACTGCGGCGGGAGGACACCGGCCCCAGGATTCAATAGAGGGGGACCGCATCATCCGCTCGTTCATCGGCGATGCCAGCCGGGTCCAGGCACGGGCCTCCTGACGCCCTAGCTTCCGGCGGCAACACGGGGCTCCGGCAGGTACACCTTGCCGCCGGCCGCCCGGAATTCCTCGCTCTTGCCCTTCATCCCCGCAGCAGCCTCCGCCAGGGCTGCCTGCGACTCTGCCGAGCCAAATTCGTCCCGGATGTCCTGGCTGATCCTCATGGAACAGAACTTGGGGCCGCACATGGAACAGAAATGCGCCGTCTTGGCAGGTTCCGCGGGCAGGGTCTCATCATGGAAGGCTTCCGCCGTGACCGGGTCCAGGGACAGCGCGAACTGGTCGCGCCAGCGGAATTCGAAGCGCGCCTTGGACAGCGCGTCATCGCGCTCGTGCGCGCCTGGGTGGCCCTTTGCAAGGTCTGCCGCGTGTGCGGCGATCTTGTACGTGATCACCCCGGTCTTGACGTCGTCCTTGTTGGGCAGCCCCAAGTGTTCCTTCGGGGTGACGTAGCAGAGCATGGCGGTGCCGTAGCGTGCGATCTCGGTGGCACCGATGGCCGAGGTGATGTGGTCGTAGCCCGGCGCAACGTCGGTGACCAGCGGCCCGAGTGTGTAGAACGGCGCACCCTTGCACAGCTCCTGCTGGCGCTCTACGTTCTCCCGGACCAGGTGGAACGGGATGTGGCCCGGTCCCTCCACCATCACCTGCACGTCGAATTCCCAGGCGCGCGCCGTCAGCTCAGCCAGCGTGTCCAGTTCGGCGAACTGCGCAGCATCGTTGGCATCCGCTGTCGCCCCCGGCCGCAGCCCGTCACCTAGGGAAAACGCGACGTCGTACTTGGCAAAGATTTCGCAGAGCTCGTCAAAGTGCGTGTAGAGGAAGTTCTCCCGGTGGTGCGCCAGGCACCAGCCTGCCATGATCGAACCGCCGCGGGACACGATGCCTGTCACCCGGTTGGCCGTCAGGGGCACGTAACGCAGCAGGACGCCGGCATGGATGGTCATGTAGTCCACACCCTGTTCGCACTGTTCGATGACGGTGTCGCGGAAGATCTCCCAGGTAAGGGCATTGGCTTCCCCGTTGACCTTCTCGAGCGCCTGGTAAATGGGGACGGTGCCGATAGGCACGGGCGAGTTGCGGATGATCCATTCGCGGGTGGTGTGGATGTCTTCGCCGGTGGAAAGGTCCATGACCGTGTCGGCGCCCCACTGCGTTGCCCACTGCAGTTTGTCCACCTCCTCGGCGATGGAGCTGGTGACGGCCGAGTTGCCGATGTTGGCGTTGATTTTCACCAGGAAGGCCTTGCCGATGATCATTGGCTCGGACTCGGGGTGGTTGATGTTGCTGGGGATGATGGCGCGGCCCGCGGCCAGCTCGCTGCGGACCAGTTCAACATCGCAGTTCTCGCGCAGCGCCACGAAGCGCATCTCCGGGGTGATCATGCCCTGCCGTGCGTAGTGCATCTGCGTTACGGTCCGGCCGCCGACGGCGCGGCGGGGCACGGGGCGCGCTCCCTTCCACTCGGCGCTGGCGGCGCCGCGGCGGACAGCTGAGCGGCCGTCGTCGAGCAGGTTCCTTTCCCTGCCGCTGTACGCCTCGGTGTCTCCGCGTGCTTCGATCCAGTCAGACCGGAAGGGACGGAGGCCGCGGACGGGGTCGCTGCCGGGTCCTGCCGTCCGGTAGGTCTGGAACGGCCCGTTCGGCTTTCCGTTCGGGGAAGCTTCCAGCGCAATTTCCGTCACCGGGACCCTGATCCCCGTGCCGGCATCCTCAAGGTAGGCCAATGAATGGGATTTCAGGGACTGCGTCTCCGGTGGCTGGTGGCCGGCCGCTCCCAGGGCGGGACGGTTTTGGGCAGGGTTCAGCTGTGCATTTTGTGTACTCAAGGAATACTCACTTCCTTCGCCGGCATTACCCGGACAGGTTCGACGGTCGCAGGCTGCATCAGCCCGATCTCAGCCCCTGCAGGGGCACCCGTGTGGTCAAGATGAAAGCTACCACAGACACCGAATCACCCCTGTCACATTCGCGGTGCTAGCCTGTCCGGGCGAGGAGAGGAAAGTCCATGGCAGAAACCATCCAGTTCACGGGAACCGTCCTTACCGGGCCGGACAGCGAGGCCCGCGGGCTGTGGTCCGTGGACGGCAGGCTCACGTTCCGCCAACCGGCGAAGGCGCCGGACAGGATCCTTGCAGGCTGGGTGCTGCCGGGCTTCGTGGATGCACACTGCCATATCGGTTTAGGCGTGGGAGGCGCAGTGGATGCGTCCGTCGTCGAGGACCAGGCCCGGACGGACCTGATGGCCGGCACGCTTCTGGTCCGGGACGCAGGTTCCCCTGTTGACACCCGCTGGCTGCAGGGCGGGCGCGACGTCCCGGTGCTGATCCGCGCGGGCCGCCACGTTGCCCGGACACGGCGGTATTTGCGTGGATTCGCGGAAGAGGTTGAGCCGGACGGCCTGGTGGAAGCCGTCCGGAAGCAGGCCCGGGACGGTGACGGCTGGGTCAAACTCGTGGGGGACTGGATTGACCGCGGCGCCGGTGACCTGGCGCCGTCCTTTCCTGCCGCCGTCGTCCGGGATGCCGTCCTGGCCGCGCACGACGAGGGCGCGCGCGTTACGGCGCACTGTTTCGCCGAAGAGACGCTGGACGACATGCTGGACGCCGGCATCGACTGCGTGGAGCATGCCACTGGTCTTCTGCCCCGCCACCTTCCCCGCTTTGTGGAGCAGCGGGTACCCATCGTGCCCACCCTCGTCAACGTCGCCACCTTCCCGGACATTGCGGCACAGGCCGATCCCAAGTTCCCCAAATATGCGGCGCATATGCGTGCGCTGTGGGAACGGCGGGAGGAGCGGGTGCTTGAGGCCTATGAGGCCGGGGTGCGGATTTACGCCGGAACCGACGCGGGCAGCGTCATCAGGCACGGCAGGATTGCCGACGAAATCCTCGCCCTGCATGCGGCAGGACTGCCGATGGCCGCCGCCCTGGACGCGGCGTGCTGGAGTGCACGGACGTGGCTGGGCGCGGAGGGGATTGCGGAAGGGGCACGGGCTGACGTTGTGCTCTGCAGGGAGGACCCGCGAAAGGTGCCGGACACGATCCGTGACCTGGCGCATGTGGTCCTGGGCGGGAAGGTGGTCCGCTAAGCAGCCGGCGGGGAGGTGCCACAAGTTAGGACTTGGAATAAATTGAAGCTTCAAGTAATTTTAACAGTGAAAGGCCTCCGGATCGGAAGGCCCCACAGCACCGGGAGTTATCAATGACTGCAGAAGCCGCCAGCCAGGATCTCCTTCCTGCCGACCTCGCCATGGGCACAGTGATGCTCAAGGTGGGCGACATGAAGGTCATGACCGATTACTACCAGCGGGCCCTCGGCCTGGAGGTCGTCGCGGAGCAGGACGGCGGGCTCTACCTCGGCCGGCTGCAGAAACCGCTGGTGCACTTGGCGCCCGCTCCGGGCCTGGACCTTCCGGGCAGGGGAGAGGCCGGCCTCTTCCACACTGCGCTGCTGTTTGAGAACCAGGCAGACCTGGCCGCGACCATCGCCTCGGCCGCCCGGTTTGAACCCCGTTCCTTCACCGGCAGCGCAGACCACCTGGTCAGCGAGGCCTTCTACTTCACCGACCCCGAGGGTAACGGGGTCGAACTCTACTGGGACCGGCCGCGCAGCAGCTGGTCCTGGAACGGCGCTGACGTGGTAATGGACAGCCTGGCCCTTCCGCCGCAGCGCTACCTGGAGCAGCACCTCACCGAGGAGTCCCTGGAACACCAGCGCGGCGCCGCTGCGGGTGTGGGCCACGTGCATCTCCAGGTGGGCGACGTCCAGACCGCCCGCGACTTCTACGTGGGGACCCTCGGCTTCGAAAAGACCGCCGGCTGGCACGGTCAGGCCCTGTTCGTCTCAGCGGGCCGCTACCACCACCACATGGCCATGAACGTGTGGAACAGCCGTGGCGCCGGGCCGCGGAAGGACACCCTGGGCCTGGGTGAGGTCCTCATTGAAGTGCCGTCGGGGGACGACGTCGGTGCCCTCGCCGACCGCCTGAAGGTTGCCGGTGTTGCCGCCCACCACACCGGAGCCGAACTCCGGTTCGAGGATCCGTGGCGCAACCGGATCCGGGTGGCAGTTCGCTGACCGGCGCCGTCCCGGGCAGGGTTTGGGTGCATCCTCAAGGGTGGGGCCGCCGGCTGGCAGCGCCGGGAAAGTCCGGCGGTACCTGTACTAGGCTGAAACCGAACTGCCGGGCAGCGCGCGCTGAATCCCGGCGGGCCGCACCGTCAACGGAATGAGGGCACTTCCCATGGGCTTCACCGAAATCTTTGTTGCCACCCACGACGCCGCACTGAAGCGCGGCGGCATCCTGGACAAGGGCGGCAGCGCCCCTGCCGGCGACGCGGTCCGGATCCCGGAAATCAGCGACTTTGAAGTGGAGCAGCTCGGTGACCTCGCCGGCACCGCCGTCCACGCCGGCGGGGCGGACTATGAGCTGACCATGGTGGACGTGGCGAGCGATTCGCTCCTCGCCGTTCCGCCCGCCATGGTGCGCGCCTTGGCCGACCTGCTCTCCTATGAAACCGAAGGGGAGGGTGACGTCCTCGACGACGTGGCTGAGCAGTGGGCGGCGCTGGATGACATGCCCTTCGATGCCGCCCAGGCGCGCACCTACGTGCGGCAGCTCGCTGAAATGGCCAGCGGACTCGCTGACTCGGAGCGCACTGGCCTCTACGTCTGGTCCGCCTGAGCCGTTGCCGCCCATCTGCTGTCCGGACAGGGCGGGGCCGCGCCGGGACGTGTCAAGTCGAAATCCGGACGCTGATCTGGCACAATAAACAGGTACTCGATCTGCGTGGCCCCTCTCTCCGCGTCAGGATCCTGTCCTTCGAACCTGCAAGTATGGCCCGCCCCACGGGTGCAGAAAGCCGGGTTCACCCCCTTTTTCTGAAACAGGAGTGACCACAACAGTGGCCGTAAAGATTCGCCTTAAGCGCTTTGGCAAGATGCGCGCACCGTACTACCGCATCGTCGTCGCGGACTCACGCACCAAGCGTGACGGCCGTGCCATCGAAGAAATCGGCAAGTACCACCCCACCGAAGAGCCCTCATACATCGAGGTCAACTCCGAGCGTGCCCAGTACTGGCTGTCCGTCGGCGCCCAGCCGTCCGAGCAGGTCGCCGCGATCCTCAAGATCACCGGTGACTGGCAGAAGTTCAAGGGCCTGCCGGGCCAGGAAGGCACCCTGAAGACCAAGTCCGAGAAGGCAGCCTTCGTTGCCCCGGAAAAGGGTTCCGTGATCATCCCGGAAGCCATCACCAAGAAGGCATCCAAGTCTGATGCAGCCGAAGCACCTGCCGAGGCCGAAGCAGAGACCACCGAGGCTGAGTAGATTGCTGGCAGAAGCGCTGGAACACCTGGTCCGCGGAATCGTTGATTCCCCGGATGACGTCAAGGTCAGCTCCAAGAACAACCGCCGCGGGGACACCCTCGAAGTGCGTGTTCACCAGGACGACCTCGGACGGGTGATTGGCCGCCAGGGCCGCACGGCGCGTGCACTGCGCACCGTGGTGGCAGCCCTGGCCGGCGGGGAGCCGGTGCGGGTCGACGTCGTCGATACCGACCGCCGCCGCTGAGCGCTCGGCAATACCAGTTTTAGCTCCGGCCCCTCCACCAACGCGGTGGAGGGGCCGGAGTGCTTTCACCAGAACACCGTGGACTAACCACAATCCGAACAGAGGAACACATGCAGCTTCAGGTGGCACGAATCGGCAAACCCCATGGCATCCGCGGGGAAGTAACGGTCCAGGTCCTGACCGATGCCCCTGAGGACCGGTTCGTCCCGGGCACCGAGTTCATGGTTGAACCGGCGGCCGCGGGCCCGCTCACTGTGAACAGTGCCCGCTGGAACAAGGACATCCTGCTGCTGGGCTTCGACGGGATCGAAACCCGCAATGAAGCGGAAACCCTCCGCGGCGCCAAGCTCTTCATCGAAACCGAGGAGCTGGACGAGGACGACGACGAGGGCTGGTACGAGCACGAGCTCGTTGGCCTGGAGGCCCGGGTGGGCTCAACCGTTGTAGGCAAGGTTGCCGCCCTCAACACCGGGACCGCGCAGGACCTGCTGATGGTCACCACGCCGGAAGGCGGCGAGATCCTGGTTCCGTTCGTCGAGCAGATTGTTCCCGAAGTCAATATCGAGGAGGGCTACATCCTCCTCACGCCGCCTGAGGGTCTTTTCGAGCTGAACGCGGATGCCGAAGCAGCCCCTTCGGAACCGGAAGGCAAAGCGTAGATGCGGATCGACGTCGTCAGCATCTTCCCGGAGTACCTGGCACCCCTGGAGCTGTCGCTGATCGGCAAGGCCAGGCAGGACGGGATCCTGGACCTGCGTGTCCACGATCTCCGCTCCTTCACCACGGACCGTCACCGGACGGTGGATGACACCCCCTACGGCGGTGGTGCCGGCATGGTCATGAAGCCCGAACCGTGGGCGCAGGCCCTGGGCTCCATTGCCGAGGACCGCCCGGAAGGGGCGGCCAGGCCGGTATTGATTGTTCCCTCGCCCGCCGGGGAACGCTTCACCCAGGCACTGGCCTACGAACTGGCGGAACAGGAGCACTTGGCGTTCGCCTGCGGACGCTACGAAGGCATTGACGAACGCGTGATCGAGTGGTCCCGGGAGTACTTCGACGTCCGCCCCGTCAGCCTGGGAGACTACGTCCTGAACGGCGGCGAGGTGGCAGTCCTGGCCATGGTGGAGGCCATCGGCCGCCTCCTGCCGGGCGTGGTGGGCAATCCCGAATCGCTGGTGGAGGAATCCCACTCCGACGGGCTCCTGGAGTATCCCGTCTATACCAAGCCGTCCGTGTGGCGTGAACGTGAAGTGCCGGCCGTCCTGTTGAGCGGCAACCATGGCAAGATCGCGCAGTGGCGCCGGCACGAGCAGTTCCGCCGGACGGCGGAGCGCCGGCCGGACCTCCTCGAAACGTTCGACGCCGGAAAGCTGCCACGCGCGGACCGCGCCGAACTGCAGGAGCTGGGATACGACGTCGTCGACGGACGCCTGCGCCGCCGCTCCGGTGCCGATGGCGCCTGAACGGACTCATCCACGTCCTAGGACGGGGGGCGGGGCGGCCATTCTTTCGGCGGCGGCCCCGGGGATTGGCTGTAACCTCCGCAATGTGGCAAAATTAGTCCTTGTGTCTGCTGGGTCCGCACCTGCCACAGGGGGAGCGCAACCAACAGCTAAGACAACCGGCCCCGTCAACCAGTGAAGCGGCCGGACCACTTAACTTTCGGCAGCAATCTCCGGTACGCCACCAGCGTCCGGGCTTGCCTGCCGTGACCCAAAGTGAATGACCTGTGGCGTTCACCAGGAGTGCACATCATGCATATTCTCGACTCCGTCGATGCAGCCTCGCTGCGTACCGATGTTCCCGCGTTCCGCGCCGGTGACACCCTCAAGGTTCACGTGAACATCATCGAAGGCAAGAACACCCGTGTCCAGGTATTCCAGGGCTTCGTCCTGGGCCGCCAGGGCGAGGGTGTTCGCGAAACCTTCACCGTCCGCAAGGTGTCCTTCGGTGTCGGCGTGGAGCGTACCTTCCCGGTTCACTCCCCGATCATCGAAAAGATCGAGGTCGTCACCAAGGGTGACGTCCGCCGCGCGAAGCTTTACTACATGCGTGCACTGCGCGGTAAGGCTGCAAAGATCAAGGAAAAGCGCGACTTCAGCACCGCCAAGTAAGTCCCTTCGGACCTACAGAGGCTGGGCCGCAGCCGTATCCGGCCAGCGCCGGAGCCATCCAGCACCAGCGCCCAGGATACGGACCATGGACCAGACAAAACGCCAGCCCCGAAAAATGGGCTGGCGTTTTGCGTTCCTCGCCGTCTTCCTGGCTGTTGCCGTCAGCGGACTGGTCCGGTCCCTGTGGTTCGATATCTACTTCATCCCGTCAGCGTCCATGGAGCCCGGGCTGGAAGGCGGGGACCGCATCCTGGTTTCCCGGACCGACTTCCGGGATGAACCGGTCCGGCGCGGGGATATCGTCGTCTTTGACGGCCGCGGTACTTTTGCTCCGCTCAAAAGCGGCAACGGCCCCTTCATGGATGCGGCGGCTGCCATTACCCAATGGGCCGGCCTCGCGGGCAGCGACACAACCTACATCAAAAGGGTCATCGGTGTGCCGGGTGATTCGGTTGCCTGCTGCGACGCCGGGGGCAACGTGACGGTGAACGGCCGGCCATTGCAAGAGCCGTACATTTTCAGCGGCGACGCACCCAGCGCCCAGAAGTTCAGCGTCGTGGTCCCCGAGGGGCGCCTCTGGCTGATGGGTGACCACCGGTCACTGTCCGCCGATTCCCGAAGCCTGCTCGGTGCCCCCGGTGGCGGCATGGTTCCGCTGGACAGGGTTATCGGCAGGCCGGTCCAGATCATCTGGCCGCTTGATAGATTTGCTTCAGTACCACGTCCGCCTGCGGCAGGACCAACAACAGAGAACGGACAGTAGATGCCCGAGAACCACGCGCGGATTCCTGAACCACGTCAGGACGGGGCTTCGGGCACGCCCTCCGAGGCAGTCCCCGTGACGGCCGCCCAGGATCCCGAGGCGCCTGCTCCCGCCGCAGCGGACAGCCGCTCCGCCGCCAGAGCGGCCGGGAAACCTAATGGCAGCCCCGTCCTTGCCTGGCTGAAGGAAGTCGCCACTGTGGTGGTGATCGCCGTCGTGCTGTCCTTCCTTATCAAGACATTCCTGTTCCGGGCGTTCTTTATCCCGTCCGAGTCCATGGTCAAGACGCTGGACGTCGACGACCGCATATTCGTCAACCTCCTGGTGCCTGAACCGTTCTCGCTTACCCGCGGCGACGTGGTGGTTTTCCGGGACACCAAGGGCTGGCTGCCTGCTGCGCCGGAAAAGGAGCAGGGGCCCTTCACCTGGATCCAGGACGGCCTGACATTCGTTGGCCTGCTGCCGGACAACTCTGAACAGCACCTGGTCAAAAGGGTCATCGGACTGCCGGGGGACCACGTGGTCTGCTGCGATGCCGGCGGTAAACTGACGATTAACGGGACCGCAATCAACGAAAGCTACGTCAACCCCGCCGAGGTCCCGCAGATCCGCAGCTTCGATGTAGTTGTCCCTGAAGGGAAGGTATGGGTGATGGGCGACAACCGGAACCACTCCGCCGACTCCCGCGCCCACATGGATTCCGACGGCGGGTTCGTCGACCTTGACGACCTTGAAGGCAAGGCGGCGGTCATTGCCTGGCCGCTGAACCGCATCACCACCCTTGGCAACTACCCGGACGTGTTCCGGAACGTGCCGGCGGCGCCCTGACCATGTCCACGGCAGTCAGGCCCGGGACGGGTTCCACCAGGGTGCCCGCGCGCTCAAAGGCCCCTACGTTGAGGCACGAGCGGACCTTCAAAGCGCAGGGGATACGGTACCTCGCAGGGGTGGACGAAGTGGGGCGGGGTGCCCTTGCCGGGCCGGTGAGTGTGGGCATTGCGGTTGTGGACCTGGAACGCCAGAAGCCGCTGGCCGGCGTGCGGGACAGCAAGCTCCTAAGCCCCGCCGAACGGGAACGGATCGAACCGCTTGTGCGCCGCTGGAGCGTGGCATCGGCAGTGGGCCATGCCTCCGCCCAGGAAATCGACTCCATCGGCATCATTGCCGCCCTGCGCCTTGCCGGAACACGGGCCTGGCGGGAGGTTCTCGAGGCAGGCATCCGTCCGGAGGCGGTGCTCCTGGACGGTAGCCACAACTGGCTTTCCCCCGCCGAGCAGCTGTCACTGTTCGACGAACCGGTTTTCGAGGCCAGCTGTGACGCCCCCGTGCACACCAAGATCAAAGCCGACATGCAGTGCTTGAGCGTCGCAGCGGCAAGCGTTATCGCCAAAGTTGAACGGGACCGGATGATGCGGGAACTGCACGCCCAGTTCCCGGACTTTGGCTGGGACATCAACAAGGGCTACGCTACGGCCCTGCACCGCGACGTGCTACGCGCTGCCGGGCCGACGCCCTACCACCGGGTCAGCTGGCGCCTGCTCGGCGGGGACCTGCTCGACGGCGGGCTGCCGGACGGGCAGGATCCGGATGGTGAAGATTCCGCCGGCGACGCCTGAGTCCTCCGGCGCGGGCGCCAGCCGCCCCGCGGATGGTGGCAAGATGGAAGCATGAGTGCTGAGGATCTTGAAAACTACGAAACCGACATGGAGCTCCAGCTCTACCGTGAATACCGGGACGTGGTCGGATTGTTCAGCTATGTTGTCGAGACCGAACGCCGCTTCTACCTGGCCAACCATGTTGACCTGCAGGCGCGCAGCGCCGACGGCGAGGTCTACTTCGACCTCACCCTGCAGGACGCGTGGGTGTGGGACGTCTACCGCTCGGCCAGGTTCGTCAAGAGCGTCCGGGTCCTCACGTTCAAGGACGTCAACGTCGAAGAGCTGCCCCGCAACGAGGAACTCGCCCTGCCCAAGGACGTCGACCTGGGTAACTAGCTCCCGTCCCTCCGGACTGGGCTGCTGTACGGCGGACTCCTCCTGCACAGGGGCACCTGACCGCACTTAATCCACATAGGCGGTCATCGTCCTATCCTCCGTGCTGCAGCCATCACAGGCTGGTTGCGGAGGTAGAAATGAAATCGAAAGACCTGTTGGGCCGGCACGGCGAGGACCTCGCCGCCGGCTACCTTGAAACCCTGGGCATGCTGGTGGTTGAGCGTAACTGGCGCTGCACCGAAGGCGAAATAGACATAGTTGCCCTCGACGGCGACGCCCTGGTCATCGCCGAAGTAAAGACCCGCCGCACCCTCGACTACGGCCATCCCTTCGAAGCCGT
Organism: Arthrobacter sp. AB6; assembly: GCF_031844545.1. Lineage (NCBI taxonomy): Bacteria > Bacillati > Actinomycetota > Actinomycetes > Micrococcales > Micrococcaceae > Arthrobacter > Arthrobacter sp. AB6. The sequence continues at coordinate 192,729 of NZ_JAUZVL010000002.1, read as the reverse complement.
GGGCCCGGAAAAACTTGCGCGGCTCCACCGGCTTGGAGCTGCCTGGTGCCGGGACAGGGAGCTGCGCATGCCGCTGCGGCGAGTGGACGTCATCGCGGTAATTGACGACGGCCGCGGGACACCCTTGGTGGAACACCTCAAGGGGGTGGGATAAGTGCCCCTGGGCCGCACCTACTCCATTGCCCTGGTGGGGCTGAACGGGTACATGGTGGAGGTTGAGGCCGACATCGGCCAGACCCTTCCGGCGTTCGTCCTCCTCGGCCTGCCGGACGCTTCCCTCAACGAGGCGAAGGAGCGCATCCGGTCCGCCGCGAAGAACTCCGGGATTCCCCTGAGCCGGAGGAAAATCACCGCGAACCTTATCCCCGCTTCGTTGCCCAAACGCGGTTCGGGTTTCGATCTTGCCGTCACCATGGCAGTGCTCCGCGCCGCCAATGACATCAAACCCACCGGGCGGACTGTGTTCATTGCAGAGCTTGGGCTGGACGGGAGGCTGCGCCCGGTCAGGGGCATCCTTCCGGCCGTGATGGCCTCGGTGCAGGCCGGGTATCCGGACATCGTCGTGGCGCAGGCGAACTTCGCGGAGGCGGCCCTGGTTCCTGATGCCAGGGTGCGGGGGTACAGCACATTGGCCAGGCTGGCGCTGGACTTCGGCGCGGACCCCCAGGGGCTCGCGCTGGATTTCGATCCCGAGGACGCGGACGCCACCGGCGGGGCAACCGGCGAATCGGGGGTGTACCCCGATATGGCCGATGTCTCCGGCCAGGGCGATGCGCGGCGTGCCTTGGAGGTGGCGGCAGCGGGAGCGCACCATCTTCTCCTGACAGGTCCGCCGGGCGCGGGGAAAACCATGCTGGCGGAACGCCTGCCCGGGCTCCTGCCCGATCTTGGCGACCATGAGTCCATGGAGGTTACAGCCATCCATTCGCTGTGCGGGCTGCCTTCCTCTTCAGTCCAGCTGCTCCGGCGGCCGCCGTTCGAAAGCCCGCACCACTCGGCAACCGCGGCTGCCATCATTGGCGGCGGTTCAGGGCTTCCCAGGCCTGGGGCGGCCTCCCGGGCACATCGGGGGGTCCTGTTCCTTGACGAGGCCCCGGAATACGAGCGCCGGGTGCTGGACGCGCTGCGCCAACCGCTGGAAAGCGGCGAGCTGGTGATCCACCGGTCAGCCGGAACCGCAGCCTATCCAGCCCGCTTCCAGCTGGTCCTCGCGGCAAATCCCTGCCCCTGCGGCAAAGCTTCCGGAAAGGGACTCGACTGCACCTGCACACCCATGATGCGGCGGCGGTACCTCGCCAGGATGTCCGGGCCGCTCCTGGACCGCGTGGACATCCAGCTGCAGGTGGAACGGGTTTCGCTGGCCGACTTCGGGCAGGCGGGAGCGGAGGAAGATACGGCCACCGTGGCGTGCCGGGTGCGCGGCGCACGGGGGCGGCAGCTCGAGCGGCTGGCGCCCTATGGGCTGGAGACCAATGCGCAGGTCCCGGGCCGCGTTCTGCGGGGTGAGCTTAGGTTGCCGGCGGCCGTCACCCGCATCCTGGACCATTCGCTGGAACGGGGCGTCCTCACCGCCCGCGGCTACGATCGTGTGCTCCGGCTGGCGTGGACCCTGGCAGACCTCGGGCACCGGGATCAGCCGGACACCAACGATATCGGGCAGGCCCTGGGCCTTCGGCAGGCAGCGGCGGCCGCGGCATGACTGAAGTAGCCAGGGACATCGAACGGCGTTCCCGTGCCGCCCTCTCGCGGTTGATGGAGCCGCAGGACGCCGCAGGACTGGCCCTTGTGCAGGTTGCCGGGGCCGTGGACGCACTGCGGATCGCTACCGGCCAGGTGGCGGCGGGTCCGGATGTGGAGCAGGAGATTACCGCACTCCTCACGGACGGCGGGCCGGCTGCGGGTTGGGCCGGGATGGCCAACGCACTCAAGCGCTGGAAGCCCCGCATCCCCGACCTCGCTCCTGAACGCGACCTTGCAACCATGGCGCGGCTCGGCGGGCGCCTGATCATTCCGTCAGACGACCTGTGGCCTGCCCAGCTGGCAGACCTCGGAATCCAGGAGCCCATCTGCCTCTGGTGGCGGGGCCAGGAACAGAACCTTCCCGGTGCGGCCACCGCCGTTGCCCTCGTGGGGTCCAGGGACAGCACAAGCTATGGAGCCTCGGTCACGGGCGATATCGCCTACTCCCTGGCCCAGCGAGGATTCACCGTAGTGTCCGGCGGTGCCTACGGCATAGATGCCCATGCCCACCGGGCGGCCCTTGCCGGGGCGTCGGATGCCCTTCCGACCATAGCGGTGATGGCCGGGGGAGTGGACCGGTTCTACCCCTCGGGAAACGAGGACCTCCTGCGGGCCGTGTGCAACCAGGGCGCAGTCCTCGCCGAGGTTCCCCCGGGGTCCGCGCCCACCCGCTACAGGTTCCTCCAGCGCAACCGCATCATTGCCGCGCTGTCAGCCGTGACCGTCGTCGTCGAGGCAAGGTGGCGGTCCGGGGCGCTGAACACCGCCCACCATGCCGAGACCCTTGGCCGTGCTGTCGGTGCTGTTCCTGGATCCGTACACAGCGCCAACTCAGCTGGCTGCCACCGCCTTCTTCGGGATGGAGGGGCCGTTTGCGTGACGGACGCCGCCGAGGTTGCCGAACTGGCGGGACCCAGTGGTTCTTCCCTTCCGGAAGTGCGCCAGGGCCAGGCCGCCGTGCAGGACGGATTGACCCTGGAGGATTTGATTCTCCTGGACGCCCTGCCGTTGCGCTCCACGACGTCCGTCGAAAAGCTCTCCGTGGTCGCGGGCCTGGGCCAGGAATCCGTCCGGGCAGGCTTGGGCCGGTTGGGTCTACTGGGGCTGGCGGTCTCGGAGCGGGGCGGCTGGAAACGCGGCAAGGCAACCAGTTGATGCGCCAGACCGCCACTGCCGGCGCGCGGCCCGGGATGCAGGGTGCGTGTCACCGCTGCTTTCGGGACCGGAGCTGAGACAGTAGGGGGGTGGAAAATGAGGAACTGCCCGCGGAGCTTCACGGGGCGCTTGAGGCCTTCGCGCGGTACCTGTCCGCCGAGCGCGCCGTTTCTCCACACACGCTCCGAGGGTACCTGGGTGACGTCCGGAGCCTCCTGACCCATGCCACGGCCGAAGGCGCCCTCCGCCTTGGGGACCTGGATCTTGGAACGCTCCGGCGCTGGCTGGGGGACCAGAGCCAGGCCGGGGCAGCCCGGGCAACCCTCGCCCGTCGGTCCGCCTCCGTAAGGGTCTTCACGGCATGGGCCCTGGCGGAGGAACTCATCGTTGCGGATCCCGCCCTGCGCCTCAAGGCCCCCAAACGGGAGCAGGCTTTGCCCGGCGTCCTGCAGGCTGCACAGGTAACCCGGCTGCTGGCCACCTTGGACGACGCGGCCGCCGAGGGCGCGCCGCTTGCCCTGCGGAACCGGGCCATCGTGGAACTGCTCTACGCCACCGGTGTCCGTGTGGGCGAACTGGCGGGGCTGGACATCGATGATTTGGACCCCGACCGCCGCACGCTGCGCGTCATCGGCAAGGGCAACAAGGAACGCACTGTTCCCTACGGTGTTCCCGCTGCCCTTGCCGTGGACGACTGGCTGCGGCGCGGCAGGCCCCTGCTCGCCAAGGGCAGCAGCGGGCCGGCGCTCTTCCTGGGCACCCGCGGCGGCCGGGTGGACCAGCGCCAGGTCCGCGCCATGGTCCACGACCTCTTCGCAGGGCTTGGCGATACCTCGGCCTCGGGGCCGCATGCCCTGCGGCACTCGGCGGCCACGCATCTGCTGGACGGAGGGGCCGATCTCCGCGCCGTGCAGGAAATCCTTGGCCACAGCAGCCTGGCCACTACCCAGATCTATACCCATGTTTCGGTGGACCGGCTCCGGCAGAGCTACCAGAAGGCCCATCCGAGGGCATAAGCCTCATCGCCATGAATCGCACTGGCGTAATTTCGTGGGGTACGGCACAATGAGAGTCACGTCCGGTAACTTTCAAGTCCTGCGTGAAGCTTGCGGCTTTTCGCGTCACAGCAAGTCCGGACACAGCTTTATCTGATACATCTGAATAGGCAGGCAGGAACGCCGCCGCAGTGCAGGCACCAGCAGTTCCATCCAGGCAGAGGTCGTTGGGGAAGACGTACCTAGAGCTATGGAGGATGGAATGTCTGTTGCAATGACCCGCGGTGTGCTGTTCGTTCACTCGGCCCCTACGGCCCTGTGCCCTCATGTTGAGTGGGCCATCGGATCCGTCGTGGACAAGCGGACGGATCTTGAGTGGACCCCTCAGCCTGCCGCGCCCGGAATGTTCCGGGCCGAGCTGTCCTGGACCGGCGCCCCCGGGACAGGATCCAAGCTTGCGTCTTCCCTGCGCGGGTGGGCACACCTTCGGTATGAGGTCACGGAGGAGCCAAGCCAGGGCGTTGACGGCGGGCGGTGGTCGCACACCCCTGAGCTTGGCATCTTCCACGCCGTCACCGACGTCCACGGCAACATCATGGTGTCCGAGGACAGGATCCGCTACGCCTACGAGTCGGGCGCCGGTGACCCCGCCGCCGTCTACCACGAACTCTCCCTCGCCCTGGGCGAAGCCTGGGACGAAGAACTCGAACCGTTCCGGCACGCTGCTGAAGGCGCCCCCGTGCGCTGGCTCCACCAGGTGGGCTGACCGCCGTCGAGCTGACGTTTTTCCATAGCAAAGAGGAGGCCCCGCCAACCGGCGGGGCCTCCTCTCGTAAACGGATCACATGCTGCGCGTTAGACGCTGCGGACCGCAATCACGGCATTGTGGCCGCCAAAGCCGAACGAGTTGCTCAGCGCAACGATGCTGCCGGCGGGCAGGTCCCGGGCGGACGTGACGACGTCGAGCGGGATTTCCGGGTCCTGGTTTTCCAGGTTGATGGTGACCGGTGCCTTGCGGTCGTAAACAGCGAGTACCGTGAGTACGGCCTCGACAGCACCGGAGGCGCCCAGGAGGTGCCCCATCTGCGACTTCGTCGCGGAGACGGCCACGTTGTCCACGTGGTTTCCCAGGGCGGAGCGGAGGGCGGTGTATTCAGGCTTGTCGCCCACCGGCGTCGACGTGGCGTGCGCGTTGACGTGCACTACATCCTCGGGCTGGATCCTGCCGTCGAACATGGCGGCCTTCAGCGCACGCGTTGCGCCCAGGCCCTGGGGGTCGGGAGCGGTGATGTGGTACGCGTCGGCAGTGACCGACGTTCCGGCCAGTTCGCCGTAGATACGCGCACCGCGCGCCAGCGCGTGTTCCTCTGCTTCAAGGACCAGCGCGCCGGCACCCTCGCCCATGACAAACCCGTCACGTGCGGTGTCGTAGGGGCGGGAAGCCCCCTGGGGATCGTCGTTCCGGCGGGAAAGTGCCTGCATGGATGCAAATGCCGCCAGGGGCATGGGGTGGATGGCGGCCTCGGCACCGCCGCACATGACCACGTCTGCCTTGCCCGAGCGGATCAAATCCAGGCCCAGGTGCAGCGCTTCAGTACCCGAGGCGCAGGCCGACACAGGGGTGTGGGCGCCGGCGCGGGCACCGAGGTCCAGGCTGACCGCAGCGGCGACACCGTTGGGCATCAGCATGGGAACGGTCATGGGCAGGACACGGCGGGGGCCCTTCTCCTTGAGCGTGTCCCAGGCGTCCAGCAGTGTCCAGACACCGCCGATGCCGGTGGCGAAGGCAACCGCGAGGCGGTCCTTGTCGAACTCGGTGATGCCGGAATCGGCCCAGGCTTCACGGGCAGCAATAACGCCGAACTGGGTGGAGGGGTCCATGCGCTTGGCTTCTACGCGGCTGAGCACGTCCAGGGCTGGGGTGCTGCAGCGCGCAGCGAAGTGGACGGGCAGCTCGTACTTGGCCACCCAGTCGTCCTCCAGGGTGCGGGCACCGGAGACCCCCTTGAGCGCGTTGTTCCACATCGTGGGTACATCGCCGCCAATGGGCGTGGTGGCACCCAGACCGGTAATGACTACTTTGCGTGTCATGGGATCACTCTTTCGTCGGTGGGGAATCCGTCTTCCGGAGGTCCCGCGTTTTGATGATCGGCACCGCGCCTACGGGCGGAAGGTGCCGGAAAAATGCGGCGGGCTGCCGGTCCGGTCATCCGGACCGGCAGCCCTGCCATGCCGTAACGGCGGAAGCCTTGGCTAGGCCTGCGCTCCGGCGATGAAGCTGACGGCGTCGCCGACGGTCTTGAGGTTCTTGACCTCTTCGTCGGGAATGCGGACGCCAAACTTTTCCTCGGCGTTGACCACGATGGTCATCATGGAGATGGAGTCGATGTCAAGGTCCTCGGTGAAGGACTTGTCCAGCTCCACGGCCTCGGGGGCCAGGCCGGTTTCCTCGTTCACGATTTCAGCCAAGCCGGCCAGGATCTCTTCGTTGCTAGCCATTGATGGCTCCTTTTCTTGTATTGCCGGCAGGTGCTGCCGGAAATGGTCCAGGCCGCGGATGCGGCCCGTTGGGGGCGTTCCTAGGGAAGGACAACTACCTGGGCGCCGAAGACCAGCCCCGCGCCGAAACCGATCTGAAGGGCCAGTCCGCCGCTGAGCTCCGGGTTTTCCTGCAGCAGGCGGTGCGTGGCGAGCGGGATGGATGCTGCCGAGGTGTTGCCTGCGTCAGCGATGTCCCGTGCCACTGTAACGCCCTCCGGCAGCTTCAGCTTCTTCACCATCTCGTCGATGATGCGCATGTTCGCCTGGTGGGGGATGAAGGCCACCAGGTCCTCCGCCTGGATGCCCGCGGCATCGAGGGCCTGCTGGGCAACCTTGGCCATCTCCCAGACGGCCCAGCGGAAGACGGTCTGCCCGTCCTGGCGAAGCGTGGGGTACAGCTCCTGTGCCTCTTCCAGGAGGGCGAGGTCGCCTGTGGAATCAGACTGCCGGGCGGCCATGCCGAGGTCGCGGACATCCAGGATGGAGCGGGTCATGCCGATCGCATCCCATTTGCTGCCGTCCGATCCCCACACAGAGGGGGCGATTCCGGGGGTGTCGGACGGACCGATGACAACGGCGCCCGCTCCGTCCCCGAGCAGGAAGGAGATGGTGCGTTCCCTGTTGTCGATGACGTCGGACAGCTTTTCGGCGCCCACCACCAGGACATACTTGGCGGCCCCGGCGCGGACCAGGGCGTCACCCTGGGCGATGCCGTAGCAGTAGCCCGCACAGGCGGCTGAAATGTCGAAGGCGGGAGCCGGGGTTGCCCCGAGGCGGTCAGCCAGGCTGGCCGCGGCGGAGGGGGTGGCATACGGGTGGGTCACCGTGGAAACGATGACGGCACCGAGCTGGGACGGTTCGATGCCGGCCTTTTCCATGGCCTCGCGTGCGGCACCCTCGGCCATGTCGATGACACTGACGTCCGCGGGGGCACGGTGGCGGGTCACGATGCCGGTCCGCTGGCGGATCCACTCATCGGAGGAATCGATCCACTGGCAGACGTCCTCGTTGGTGACGATGACGTCGGGACGGTAGGCGCCCAGTCCAAGGATGCGGGTGTGCTCCTGGATGGGAGCCTGCTTCAGCGTGGGAACGCTCATGCGTCTCCCTCCAGTTCTGCGAAGAGCGCCAGGGCGGCGGAAAGGTCGTCGGGGGTCTTGACGGCCACGGTCTTGACGCCGGGCATGCCCCGCTTGGCGAGGCCGGCCAGGGTGCCGGCGGGGGCAAGCTCGATGACGCCGGTGACGCCCCGGGCAACCATCGCCTCCATGCAGCGGTCCCAGCGGACGGGACGTGACACCTGGGCAATAAGGCTGTCGACGGCGGCGCCGCCCTCAGTAACTTCGCCGCCGTCGTAGTTGGACAGCAGCGGCACCTTCGGTGCCTGCGGCTTCAGCTGCGGCTGCAGCGCCTTGAGGGCGCTGACAGCGGGGGCCATGTGGCTGGTGTGGAACGCGCCTGCCACTTTCAGGGGAATGACCCGGGCCTTCGCGGGCGGGTTCTCGGCTAGGGCCTTCAGCTGGTCAAAGGTGCCGGCTGCGACGGTCTGGCCCGCCCCGTTGACGTTGGCGGGGGTGGCGCCTGTGGCCGTGATGGCCGCAAGGACCTCGGCGGGGTCGCCGCCCACAACGGCGCTCATGCCCGTGGGAGTGACGGATGCGGCCGCTGCCATGCTGTTGGCACGTTCGCGCACGAACGTCATGGCTTCCTGCTCCGTGAGCACTCCGGCAAGGGCGGACGCCGTGATTTCACCCACGGAGTGGCCTGCGAGGATTACCGGAAGGGAACTGAGGTCAACATCGAACAGTGAACCGGCGGCAACAAGGCCGGCTGCGACAATCAGGGGCTGCGCGACCGCAGTGTCCTTGATGGTGTCCTCATCCGAGGTGGTCCCGTGGGCGATCAGGTCAATGCCTGCGATCTCGCTCAAGGAGGCCAGTTGGCCTGCCACCGAGGGCAGTTCCAGCCAAGGGGCCAGAAAACCCGGGGTCTGTGAGCCCTGTCCAGGGCAGACTATTGCAAGCACGTATCCAGCTTTCCAAATTACTGTGTGATCCAGCGGTGTTTGTCCGCACCAAGCTCACGGGGTCAGGTTGTAGGAAGTCTACAACGCCTTAGGGCTAATTCCGGGATGGCAGGCGCTCCGCGGCAGCTTTCGGCGGCGCGGAAAGACGCCCCACCACCAAGGCAGCCTGCAGGACAAAGGCTTCCCTGGGCAGGAGCGGATCCCAGCCCGTGACGTCACAGACACGCTTGAGCCGGTACCGGACGGTGTTGGCATGGACGAAGAGTTCCCGCGCTGTTGCTTCCAGCGAATGGCCCAGTTCCAGGTAGGTGCCCAGGGTCTCCACGAGGCCGTTGGACGCCGCCAGTAACGGGCGGTAGATGTTCTTGACCAGGGAACGGCGCGCGGCGTCGTCCCCGGAGATGACCCGTTCCGGGAGCAGGTCGTCGGCAGCCACCGGGCGCGGGGCGGCGGGCCATGCCCTGGCCGCGGTCAGCCCGGCGAAAGCCGACTGCGCCGATCCGCTGGCTTCCAGCAGGGAACCGGCCTCAGGGCCGTACACCACCGGTCCGGGCGCAAACATCTCGCTGAGCTTCACATACGCGGTTTCCCTGTCCTGGACGCCGCCCAGGATAAGGATGAGCCGGTCACCCTGGATGCCCACGAGGGCGTCCTCCGCATACCGGCCGGCCATCCGGCGCAGCTCGCTGACGTAGCTGGCGCTCGGCTCGGAGGGAGAATTGCCCACCATGACGGTGAAGCGTTCCTGCGCCTTCCAGCCCAGTGCCGCGATCCTGGAGCGCAGGGCGTCCGTGTTCTCGCCGCGCAGGATGGCGTCCACGATCAGGGCTTCGAGCCGGGTGTCCCAGGAACCGCGGGATTCGGCGGCGCGGGCATAGACGTCGGCCGCAGCGAAAGCGACTTCCCGCGAGTACCTCAACACTGCTTCCCGCAATGACGGCTGGTCGGCTTCCGGCGCAATCACGGGAACCTGGTCCTCCACCACTTCGACGACGATCCGGATCAGCTGCAGCGCTTTCTGCAGGCTGATGGACCGGGTCAGTTCGGTGGGCGCGGTTCCAAAGACGTCCGTAAGGATCCACGACGGCGAGCTTGGCCGCTCATACCAGGTGACAAAAGCGGCGATGCCGTTCTGGGCCACCATGCCCAGTGCCGAGCGTTCGTCCGAGCTGAGCCGGCTGTACCAAGGCAGCGACTTTTCCAGCTCGCGCATGGTGGTGGTGGAAAGCTGGCCCACGTTTGCCCGCAGCTTCTTCAGGGTCTCGGACTTCTCCGGCGTGACCTTGGGCGTGGACGGTTTGCGCTTGGCGGACGGGGTGGCAGGTGCTGGCATTCTTTGAGCATACGGGCCGCGCCCCGCAACCTCCATTTGTGCAAAGGCTACAATCCGCCTTGGCCTGCGTCACAGGACACTCCTGTCCAACCTGCCCAAACGGACGACGGCGGCCCCCGCCTTTCGGAGGGAGCCGCCGTCGTGTCTTGCTGGGGGAGTGCTAAGCCTCGCCGCCGGCGTTGCCGGTGGTCCCGGCATTGACGTTGTGGAGCCTGTACTTCTCAATCGCCTTGATCGGAGCCTGGGAATCCACCTCACCGCGGCGCGCAAGCATCTCCAGTGAACGCACCACGATGGAATGGGTGTCGTTCTTGAAGAAGCGGCGGGCGGCGGCGCGGGTGTCGGAGAAGCCGAAGCCGTCGGCGCCGAGGGTGGCAAATTCGTTGGGCACGAACTGCCGGATCTGGTCGGGGACGGCCTTCATGTAGTCGCTGACGGCGACGACAGGGCCGGTGGCTCCTTCGAGCTGCCGGGTCACGAAGGGGACGCGGGCCGGTTCGCCGGGGTTGAGGAAGGCTTCCTCTTCCGCGGCGAGGCCGTCACGGCGCAGTTCGTTCCAGGACGTGACGGACCAGACGTCTGCGGATACGGACCAGTCTTCGGCCAGGATCCGCTGCGCTTCGATGGCCCACGGCACCGACACGCCCGAGGCGAGGATCTGGGTCCGGGGACCGTCGATCTTTGCCGGGGCAAGCAGGTAGATGCCCTTGATGACGCCTTCGACGTCCAGCTCTTCGGGTTCTGCAGGCTGGGTGATCGGCTCGTTGTAGACCGTGAGGTAGTACATGAGGTTCCGGTCTTCCGACTCAGGCCCGTACATGCGTTGGAGGCCGTCCCGGATGATGTGGCCCATTTCGTAGCCGTAGGCGGGGTCGTAGGTGACCACGGCCGGGTTGGTCGATGCGAGCAGGGGGGAGTGGCCGTCGGCGTGCTGGAGGCCTTCGCCGGTGAGCGTGGTCCGTCCTGCCGTGGCGCCGATGATGAAGCCGCGGGTCATCTGGTCGGCTGCCGCCCAGAATGCGTCGCCGGTGCGCTGGAAACCGAACATGGAGTAGAACACGTACACCGGGACCAGGGGCACGCCATGGGTGGCGTACGCGGTGCCGGCGGCGGTGAACGCTGCCACGGCGCCGGCTTCGTTGATTCCGGGGTGGATCAGCTGCCCGGCCGGGGACTCCTTGTAGGCCAGGACGAGGTCCCGGTCCACGGAAAGGTAGTTCTGGCCCTTGGGGTTGTAGATCTTCGCCGTGGGGAAGAACGCATCCATGCCGAAGGTCCGGGCCTCGTCGGGGATGATCGGGGCAATGTGCTTGCCGAAGTTCTTGTCCCGCATCAGGTCCTTCAGGAGGCGCACAAAGGCCATGGTGGTGGCGGCCTGCTGCTTGCCCGAACCCCGCTTGGCGACCTCGTAGGACTTCTCGTCCGGGAGGTCGATCGCCTGGTGCTTTGACCGGCGTTCCGGGACGGACCCGCCCAGGGCTGCGCGGCGCTCCATCATGTATTTGATTTCGGGAGCGTCGTTGCCGGGGTGGTAGTACGGAGGCTGGTACAGGTCTTTTTCGAGCTGTTCGTCCGTAATGGGGATCCGCAGGTGGTCGCGGAACTTCTTCAGGTCATCCAGGGTGAGTTTCTTCATCTGGTGGGTCGCGTTGCGGCCCTCGAAGTGCGGTCCGAGCCCGTAGCCCTTGACGGTTTTGGCCAGGATGACGGTGGGCTTGCCCTTGAATTCCGTGGCTGCCTTATAGGCGGCGTACATTTTGCGGTAGTCGTGGCCGCCGCGCTTCAGGTTCCAGATCTGGTCATCGGTGAGGTCCGCGACCATGTCCTTGGTCTGCGGAGTCTTGCCGAAGAAGTGCTCGCGGACGAACCCGCCGGATTCGGCCTTGTAGGTCTGGTAGTCGCCGTCGGGGGTTTCGTTCATGATCTTCACCAGCGACCCGTCGGTGTCGCGGGCAAGAAGGTCGTCCCACTCGCGGCCCCAGACGACCTTGATCACGTTCCAGCCCGCACCGCGGAAGAACGCTTCCAGTTCCTGCATGATCTTGCCGTTGCCGCGTACCGGCCCGTCCAGGCGCTGCAGGTTGCAGTTGATCACGAAGTTGAGGTTGTCCAGGTTCTCGTTCGCGGCGAGCTGGAGCAGGCCGCGGGACTCGGGCTCGTCCATTTCGCCGTCGCCGAGGAACGCCCAGACCTGCTGGTCCGAGGTGTCCTTCAGGCCGCGGTTGTGCAGGTACCGGTTGGACTGGGCCTGGTAGATCGCATTCATCGGCCCGATGCCCATGGACACGGTGGGGAACTCCCAGAAGTGCGGCATCAGGCGCGGGTGCGGATAGGAGGACAGGGCGTGGCCCTCGCGGGACTTCTCCTGCCGGAACCCGTCCAGGTCCTCCTCGGAGAGCCGGCCTTCCATGAAGGCGCGGGCGTACATGCCGGGGGAGGCGTGGCCCTGGAAGAAGACCTGGTCCCCGCCGCCGGGGTGGTCCTTGCCCCGGAAGAAGTGGTTGAACCCGACCTCGTACAGGGTGGCGGCTCCGGCGTAGGTGGAGATGTGTCCGCCCACGCCGATGTTCGCCCGCTGGGCCCGGTGGACCATCACCGCTGCATTCCAGCGCATGTATGCCCGGTAGCGGCGCTCGAACTCCTCGTTGCCCGGGAATTCTGCTTCCTGGTCCGCCGGGATGGTGTTCACGTAATCGGTGGTGGTCACCATCGGCACCCCGACGCTCTGCGCGCCGGCGCGCTGCAGCAGGCTCCGCATGATGAATTGGGCACGCTCGGTGCCCTGTTCCTTGATCAATGAATCCAGGGACTCAACCCACTCGGCGGTCTCTTCCGGATCACGATCAGGCAGCTGGTTAGTCAACCCGCTGAGGATATGGGAGGTATCTTCTCCTGCAGCCACGTCCAACCTCTCTTTGCGCGCATTGATGGCGCACTCAGGCCGGGCAGGGTGACCGCCCGGCGAACGTACGCCGTGTGCGACGTATCGGTTACAACAGCCCGGTCATGTGTGCCGGGCAGGGTCCTAGTTTTCCTACGTCTGCATTGGAGTTACAGGGTTGTTGCCCCGCAGGCATAGTTTCACCTGCCACTCTAACTCTGTCCCTTACGCGATGCGTAGCCGCGGCTTGGGCGGCCCAGTTGTATTTCGCCGTCATACTGGTTGTGTGACGAAAAGCCGCTGGACTGCGGGCTGGACGAACCTGATGTGACGCAGAATATGCCGCATCACGGGGGCGGCAGCTTGAAGCTCAGGCACAAAGGGTGTTGGCTTGGGAGTAATGGAAATCACTATGCGCACTGCATATATGAGGCATTGGAGGTACACGTGAGCGAGGCCGACGCCGCCACTTCGGTAAATGTGGCGGAAAAATTGGGTTTCAAGAATGGGGATCTGATTCAGGAGTTCGGTTACGACGATGACGTCGATTTCGACTTGCGTGACGATATTGAGGACCTCACCGGTTCCGAGCTGCTGGACGAGGACGACCATGAAGTGGCGGACGCTGTCATCTTCTGGTGGCGCGACGGCGACGGAGACCTGGTTGACAGCCTGATGGATTCGCTGACCACGCTGACCGAGAACGGCGTGGTGTGGGTGCTGACGCCCAAGTCGGGCAGGGATGGATACGTCTCCCCGGCGGACATCCAGGAGGCGGCGCCGACGGCCGGGCTGCACGTCACTACCTCCGCGGGCGTGTCCAAGGACTGGAGCGCAACGCGGCTGGTGAGCAGGAAGAACAAGTGACGGCAGCGCTTGCCGCTGCCTCCGTCGCTGTCCCCGCGGTCGGCGGGACGGCACCCGATTTTGAACTCGTCAACCAATACGGCGAGCCGGTCAGGTTGTCCTCCTTCCGGGGCCAGAACGTGGTCCTTGTGTTCTACCCCTTTGCATTCTCCGGTATCTGCACCGGAGAGCTCTGCGAACTACGGGATAACCTCGCACAGTTCCAGGATGCGAACGCCACCGTCCTGGCCGTCTCGGTGGACAGCAAGTTCAGCCTCAGGGCCTATGCCGCCCAGGAACAGTACAGCTTCGACCTGCTCGCGGACTTCTGGCCGCACGGCGAGGTCGCCAGGCTGTATGGTGTGTTTGACGCCGACAGCGGCATGGCACGGAGGGGCACCTTCATCATCGATGCCGGCGGTACCATCCGGTACAGCGTGGTGAATCCGCGGGGCCAGGCCCGGGACCTCGGGGAATACCGCACGGCACTCGCCGGGCTCGGAAAGGCCTGACTCCACGTGGGCGGGCAGCGGCATGGTGTGGGCCTCACAGGCTTCGCGAGCATGCCGCCGGTGCCTGCCGCACCCCCGTCCGAAGAAGAACTCGACGTCCTGGTCCGGATCAGGGAGGTGCTGGCAGGGGGCCGTTTCGCACTGCTCACCGGGGCCGGACTCAGTACGGACTCGGGAATCCCGGACTACAGGGGACCCGGTTCGCCTCCTCGTTCGCCCATGACGTACCAGGAGTTCGTCAAGGCGGCCGCCAACCGCCAGCGCTACTGGGCGAGAAACCACATCGGCTGGTCCCACCTGCGGCGCGCCGATCCAAACCAAGGCCACCTTGCCGCGGCGGAGCTTGAACGCAGGGGACACCTCACCGGCCTCATCACCCAGAATGTGGACCGCCTGCACCAGGACGCCGGCAGCGTCAACGTCGTCGACCTCCATGGCAGGTATGACCAGGTGGTCTGCCTGGACTGTCGCCGGACCTATACGCGGCATCTGCTGGCAGGGATCCTTGGGGAGCTCAACCCCGGCTTCCTGGACCGGGCGGCACAAACGGGCTTGGTGGAGATGGCGCCGGACGCCGACTCCACGATGGAAGACCAGGCGTTGATCAGCAGTTTTGTGGTGGCGGCCTGCCCCGCTTGCGGAGGAATGCTGAAGCCTGATTTCGTGTACTTCGGTGAGAACGTGCCGAAGGATCGGGTCGAAATCTCCTACCGGATGGTCGATGATGCCGCAGCCCTTGTTGTTGCGGGATCGTCATTGACGGTAATGAGCGGCCTGCGCTTCGTCAGGCACGCCGCAAAGGAGGGCAAACCTGTGGTCATTATCAACAGGGGCGCCACCCGCGGGGATGACAAAGCAACCATCAAGCTTGAGGCGGGCGTGAGTGAATCGCTGGCCTGGCTGGCGTCGGAGCTCCCGCCCGTCCAGGGGCAGGCCCCACCCGGCCCTAAGGGAGTGGATTCGCATTTGGAGGCCGGTGTCGGGTAGAGTCTATGTTCGTTGGTCAGGGCGCAGCAGTGCCCGGTCCGGCCGCTTTGGGTCTTTAGCTCAGCTGGTAGAGCGCCACGTTTACACCGTGGATGTCATCGGTTCGATCCCGGTAGGACCCACGAGCAGCCCCGCAGGTTCCGCCGCCAGGAGGAAGATGCGGGGCTTTTGCGTTGCCCGGCCCCGTATGGAATCCGGGCCCTTCCCCGAATGTCCGACCCCTGCCGTAGCTTGCGGGAATGGAACACGTGATTGTGCGGACGGGGGCGGACGGCAGGCCCACTGCGGTGCTCTGCAGTGGCAGGGAATGGGCTGTGGGTGCGGAACCGGTCCGCTGGTTTGAGCGGGTTAAATGGTGGGAGACACGCCGCAGGATGCCTAAGGGCCTCAGCCGGGTGGACGTCGAGGTCCTGCAGCTCCAGGTGAGGCTGGGAAGGAACACCGGTTCCGCCCTGACCACCATGCTCCTCGAGCGGGACGGGCTGGGTGGGGGCTGGCGGCTCAGGGAATCCCTGGCCGACGCTGCGTAGGCGCATGCGCCGCCCGGCAACGGACTCCGGGCATTGGAAAACCCTCCACCGCGACTATTGGGGGATGCCGCGGTGGAGGGCCTGAGTTGAATATACCGTGAACCCCCTGGAAACAAAAAGTCGCCGTAAAGGTGTCAGCGCTGCACCGGAATGAAGACGCGGGGTTGCTCGGTCCACGTGTCGGACATTTGGGACATGGTCCGCCTCATGATCTTGTCTGAGGACTCCCGTGCTGTGGCGGCATCGCCCCGGGCGATTGCCTCCGCCACGTCCACGTGCCACTGGAGCGCGGCCTCGTGCGGATGGTCCGGCATCAGGCCATGCACTGTCCGGCCCGTCAGGGTCTCCGCCACCTGGCCCATGAGGTTCGCAAACATCTCGTTGCCCGACCCGGACAGAAGCAGCGAGTGGAACTGGATGTCCAGCTCAAGGAAGCGCGGCACGTCACCCTTGCGGCCGGCGTCGAGCATTGCGCGGGCAACGTCCACCAGCTCCAGCCGCAGCGGCGCCGGCGCGTTCTGGGCGGCCAGCTCGGCCGCGGCCGGCTCCACGGCGGACCGCAGCTCAGCAAGAGACCGAAGCTGCGCGCCCCTGGCACCGCTGGCCAGGCGCCACCGGATGACCTGGGGATCGAAGGGGTTCCAGCGGCTCGGAGGCATTACCCGGATACCCACCCGCTTGGTGGTCTCCACCAGGCCGAGGGACTGCAGCACGCGGACAGCCTCACGGATCACCGACCTGGACACCCTGAGTTCATCCTCAAGCTTTTCGGCGAGCATGATATGGCCGGCAGGCAGCTCCCCTGAGACAATGCGGGTGCCAAGATTCTCAATGGCACGGTGGTGCAGGCTGCTGGTCATGCAGCTAAGCCTAGTGCGAACGGGTTGGCCTGACGGCGGCCGGCCGGGACTGCAGCGACACAAACGGTTCCACAAGGTGGGCGTTACTTTCTTGTTACCTCGCGAATATATATGCTTTATTCAGACCCTTGGTCTGCAATCGTGCTCCCGACGCAAAGGGAGCCCCTGCACATCCGCGCAACGTACGAATTGGAGTTTTGATGTCTGCACACATCGGTGTCACCGGCCTCGCGGTGATGGGCGCCAACCTCGCCCGCAACCTGGCCAGGAACGGCTTCACGGTTGCCCTGCACAACCGTTCGGTCGAGAAGACCGACGCCCTGCTGGAAAGGTACGGCTCCGAAGGGGACTTTGTCCGGACGGAGACGTTGCAGGAACTGGTCGATTCCCTGGAGAAGCCGCGCCGCGTGCTGATCATGGTCAAGGCCGGCAAGCCCGTTGACTCAGTCATCGAACAGCTGGAACCGCTTCTGGAGCCGGGCGACATCATCATCGACGCCGGCAACTCCCACTACGAGGACACCCGACGCCGCGAAGCTGCCCTTGCCAAGAAGGACCTGCACTTTGTGGGCGTCGGTGTCTCCGGCGGCGAGGAGGGCGCGCTCAACGGCCCCTCCATCATGCCCGGCGGTTCCAAGGAGTCCTACAAGGCCCTGGGCCCGCTGCTGGAAAAGATCTCCGCCAAGGTGGACGGCGAACCGTGCTGCGCCTGGGTGGGAACCGATGGCGCCGGCCACTTCGTCAAGATGGTCCACAACGGCATCGAATATGCCGACATGCAGGTCATCGGCGAAGCCTTCGACCTCCTGCGTTCCGGTGCCGGCATTGAGCCTGCCGAGCAGGCCAAGATCTTTGCGGACTGGAACAACGGCGAGCTTTCCTCCTTCCTGATCGAGATCTCCGCCGAGGTTTTGGGCCATGTGGACGCCAAGACCGGCAAGCCGTTCGTCGACGTCGTGGTGGACGCGGCCGGCCAGAAGGGCACCGGCCGCTGGACCGTCATCTCCGCACTGGAACTCGGCTCCCCGGTTTCCGGCATCGCCGAATCCGTCTTCGCACGCGCGCTGTCCTCCCAGACGGAGCAGCGCAAGCTGGGCCAGGAGCTGCTGGCAGGCAACGAGGCATCCGTGGAGATCCCCGAGACTTTCGTCGAGGACGTCCGCCAGGCACTGTACGCTTCCAAGCTGGTCTCCTACGCCCAGGGACTGGACATGCTGACGTCTGCAGCGAAGGAGTACGGCTGGGACCTCAAGCTGGACGAGATCGCCTCCCTGTGGCGCGCAGGCTGCATCATCCGTGCAGAACTCCTCAAGGACATCACCAAGGCCTATGCCGCTGAGGAGAAGCCGGCCAACCTGCTCTTCGCTCCGGCGTTCACCCAGGCCATCGCCGACGCACTGCCGGCATGGCGCCGGGTCGTTGCCACGGCCGTCCAGCTGGGGATCCCCGTTCCGGTGTTCTCCTCCTCGCTGGCCTACTACGACGGGCTGCGCCGCAAGCGCGTTGCCGCCGCCCTGATCCAGGGCCAGCGTGACCTGTTCGGCGCCCACACCTATGGCCGCGTCGACTCCGAGGGTACGTTCCATACCCTCTGGGGCGAGGACAAGTCCGAGATCGAAGCCGTGGACACGCACTAGCTTCCGCACGGCAAACGGCCGGCAGTTCCCGGACTCCTCCGGGAACTGCCGGCCGTTGCTATATCTTCCTGCAGCGGACCGGGCGGCGGCGCCGCGGTAAGGCTGCAGTAAAGGGTCAGATCCGGTATTCGATGTCGTACTCTGCCGGGTCCACCGCAGGTTTGGTTTCACGCTGGGCATCCCGGTGGCGCCACTTGGCGGGGACGCCGGTGACAATCGATTCAGGCGGAGCGTCCTTGACCACCACCGCGTTGGCGCCCACGGCGCTGTCCCGGCCAATGGTGATTGGCCCCAGGATCTTGGCCCCGGCCCCAATGGTCACCCGGTCACCGATGGTGGGGTGGCGTTTGATTCGGGCCAGGGAGCGGCCGCCCAGGGTGACTCCGTGATAGATCATCACGTCCTCGCCGATCTCGGCAGTCTCTCCAATGACTACGCCCATGCCGTGGTCGATGAAGAAGCGGCGGCCGATGGTGGCCCCCGGATGGATCTCTATGCCGGTGAGGAAGCGCCCCAGTTGTGAGAGCAGCCGCGCCGGGAAACGCAGGGCCGGATTCTGCCACAGCCGGTGCGTCAGCCGGTGGATCCAGATGGCATGCAGGCCGGAGTATGCGAAAAAGTTCTCAAAAGAACCTCGAGCCGCCGGGTCGTGTGACCGGGCGGCGTCGAGGTCTTCCTTTAGTCTTGCGAAAAAGCCCACAAAGTTCTTTCTACAGGAAACGGGCGAACAGCGGCTGGATCAGCCACGGATGTCGTCATAGAGCACGGTGGAGATGTAACGCTCACCGAAGTCACAGACAACAGCCACGATCAGCTTTCCCGCGTTTTCCGGACGCTTCGCCAGCTCCAGGGCACCCCAGACAATGGCGCCGGAGGAGATCCCGCCCAGGATGCCTTCCTGGACGCCGAGCTCCCGGGCCACCCGGACGGAATCCTCAAGCGTGGCGTCGAGGACCTCGTCATAGACGTTGGTGTCCAGGATTTCCGGGACGAAGTTGGCCCCGATGCCCTGGATCTTGTGCGGACCGGGTGCGCCGCCATTGAGAATGGCGGAGTCCTTGGGCTCGACCGCGACGATCTGGACGCCGGGCTTGCGCTCCTTCAGGACCTGGCCGACGCCGGTGACGGTTCCGCCGGTGCCTACGCCCGCAACGAAGATGTCCACTGCGCCGTCGGTGTCCGCCCAGATTTCCTCCGCCGTGGTGGTGCGGTGGATTTCAGGATTGGCTTCGTTGGCAAACTGCTGTGCCCAGATGGAATTCTCGGTGTTGGCCACGATTTCCTGGGCCTTCTCCACAGCTCCGCGCATACCCTCGGAACCCGGGGTCAGGACGATCTCGGCGCCAAACGCCCGCAGCATGACGCGGCGTTCCGTGGACATGGTCTCCGGCATGGTGAGGATGACCTTGTAGCCGCGGGCAGCACCCACCATGGCCAGGGCAATGCCGGTGTTTCCGGACGTGCCCTCAACAATGGTTCCGCCGGGCTTCAGCGCACCGGACTTCTCGGCGGCATCGACAATGGCCACACCGATACGGTCTTTGACGCTGTTGGCCGGGTTGTAGAACTCAAGCTTGACGGCGACGGTGGCATCCAGGCCCTCGCTGAGCCGGTTGAGCTTGACCAGCGGGGTTCCGCCGACCAGCTGTGTCACATCGTCATAGATCCGTGCCATGTACATACGCCTATCTCTAAGGGGTGAATACTGAGGTCAGCCTAACGAGGCCGCGTAACCGTGGCTAAGCGTTAAGCCATGCAGAGTAATATTTCCTGGCCTTGGCGAGCTTGGGGTTGATGATCACCTGGCAGTACCCCTGCCCGGGATGCTTCGCGTAGTAGTTCTGGTGGAACTCCTCCGCCACATGGAATCGGGGCAGCCGGCTGACCTCCGTGACAATCGGATGGGCCCACAGTGCCTGGTTCCGGTCGATCGCTTCCTCAAAGAGGATTTTCTCTTCGGTGGTCTCATAGAACATCGACGAACGGTACTGCGTGCCGACGTCGTAGCCCTGGCGGTTCGGCGTGGTTGGATCGTGCAGGGCGAAGAACATGTCCAGGATGACTTCCGCCGGGATAATCTCCTCGTCGAACGTCACGGCCACCACCTCGGCATGGCCGGTGGTGCCGTTGCAGACGGAATAGTAGTCCGGTTGCGGATCGTGGCCCCCGGTATAGCCGGACACCACCGAACTGACGCCCTTGGTCTTCTGGTAAACGGCGTCGAGGCACCAGAAGCAGCCTCCGCCTAAAACAAAAGTTTTCATGACCTCTTCAATGGTTGGGGGCCCGGGAAGATTCCCCGGCCGTCTTGGGGAGGGGGCTGTAAACGTGCGGTCCGGGGGGCCCGATGGGGTAAAACTAAGACTATGGAACCAGCGGACACCGACGTTACCGGCCCAGACAACATCGGCGGCGGCGTCAACGGCGGCGGCGTCGATCATGACGGCGACAAGAACGACGGCGACAAGAACGACGGCGGCACTGGCAACGGCGGCGCACCCTCCGGCGGGCAGGGGGCGGCGGAGCCGGCGGAGGCTCCCACACTGGGTGAACTGCTCCTGGCCGTGGAAGAGCTGTGGCCCGAATCCCTGGCAGAGAACTGGGACGAAGTGGGATTGGTGGCAGGCCATCCGTCCGCGCCCGTCACCAAGGTGATGTTCGCCGTCGACCCAACCCTGGAAGTCATTGAAGAGGCGGTGGAGTGGGGCGCGGAACTCCTGATCACCCACCATCCCCTCCTCCTGAAGGGCGTCACCAGCGTCGCCGCCACCACCCCCAAGGGCCGGGCCGTGCACCGGTTGATCGAGTCCGGCACCGCATTGCTGACCGTCCACACCAACGGTGATTCCGCCGTCGGCGGCGTTTCCGACGTCCTCGCCGACGCACTCGGCCTCCAGGACGCCGCTCCGCTCACCGTGGCGGCAAACGGCCTTCCGGAAGAGGGCATCGGGCGGGTGGGGGACCTGGCGGCCGCCATGACCTTGGGCGATTTTGCTGCCCGCGTGTTCGGGATCCTCCCGTCCGTCGCCGGGGGAGTGCGGGTTTCCGGCGACAAGGACGGCCTGGTCCGGCGTGTCGCCGTGTGCGGTGGTGCCGGTGACTCCCTCTTTAATGAGGTCAGGGCCAGCAACGCGGACGTCTATGTGACCGCCGACCTCCGTCACCACCCGGCGTCGGAAGCCCGGGAGGCCGCCTTGAATGGCCGGCCCTACCTGGTGGATGTATCCCATTTCGCCAGCGAGTGGCTGTGGCTGCCTGCCGCTGCGGCGGCGCTGGGCAATGTCCTCGCCGACCAGGGCCATGACGTTGAAATCCAGGTCAGCACCACCAACAGCGATCCCTGGGACTTCATCCTGACTCCCGGCTAAGCCTCGTGTGCGGGGTCCGGCGGGGACGCAGCGAGGCAGGGGAGCGGGCCAGGCGCTAGAGTCTAGGAAGCGCCGACCAGGTGCCCGGCCCCGGCCGGTAGGGATCAAGCGGAGGTAAATGTGGCGAAGGCAGCACCGGCGGAACAGTTGAAGTTGCTCGAGCTGCAGGGGCTGGACGCCAAGCTTAAGTCGCTCGCCAACCGCCGCCGCTCCCTGGAAACCGATCCCCGCATCAAGGACCTGGAGGCGGCCCTGTCTGTTGCCAACGGTGAGCTTGGCGCGGCGAAGGTGGCTGTCCATGACGCCGAGGCCGAACTGAAGCGGGCCGAAGCGGACGTGGAACAGGTCGCCTCGCGGATCCAGCGGGACGAGGCGCGGCTGAACAGCGGCACCGGATTGTCCAAGGACCTGGTGGCCCTCCAGAAGGACATCGCCTCGCTCAACAAGCGTCGCTCGGACCTTGAGGACATTGAACTCGAGGTAATGGAGCGGCTCGACTCCCTTCGGGCCAGGCAGGCGGCGCAGCAGGGGATCGTGGACGATATCCAGGGATCCTTCGGCACCATCCGTGCCGGGCTGGATGCGGAACTGGCCGAGGTGGAGGCGGAAGCGAGCGGGCTCCGCGCCCAGCGCGCCGAATTCGCTGCAGGGCTCGACGCCGGCCTGCTCGCCGTTTACGAAAAGACGCTCGCCAAGCGGGGAGTGGGCGCCGCCCGGCTGTTCCACGGCACGTCCGAAGCCTCAGGCATGAAGCTCAGCCCCGGCGACCTGGCCGAGATCAAGGCAGCCGCCGCCGACGACATCGTCTTCTGCCCGGATTCCGGCGCCATCCTGGTGCGCTCGGAGGAGTGGGCCTGACCCAACTAAGTAGCGCTAAGTGTCGTTTTGGCGGCTCATAACGACACTTAGCGCTACCTAGTTGGGGGAGGGCGGGCGAGGTCAGCCTGGCAGGATGATGTTCAGCGCGTGGGGTTTCCGCGGGGAACCTTCCACGAGCTCTGCGTCCCACACTTCCCGGGCGGCCTTTGCGAGGTCCGACGGCGTCGCTGGAGCCTTGCCCCGCCGGGCCAGCAGGTGCCGTGCCAGTTCGCCGCGGGTGTGCTTGGCGAAATGGCTGACCACTTTCCGCACGCCTTGCACCTCGGTGAACACGTTGACCGTCACGGTCTGCGCCGGCGGCGGCGCCCACGCCGCGGCGTAGGTGCTGGACCGGCAGTCAACCAGCAGCTGCCCCCCGGTGAGCGGCGCCAGCGCACTGGACAGGTGCGGCTTCCAGAACGAGGCAAGGCGGCCGACGTCGGGCAGTGCCGTCCCCATCGACAGCCGGTATGCGGGCACGGCGTCGCCGAAGCGGATGGCGCCCCAGAGGGCGGAGATCACCAGCACCGACCCGTCTGCCTTGCGCCGCTGCGCAGGGGTGAGCGTCGTGTAGCCCAGCGCGTCGTACAGCACGCCGGAATAGATCTGGTGGGCAGGAGCCGCCGGTTCAGCGTGGAGCCTGGTGTTGCGGTCGACGTCGTCCTTCAGCGAGGCCCCGACCCCCAGCAACGCGAGGGCGTCCTCGTGCGCGCTCACCGTCCCCAGCGCGTCGAGGACCTTGGCGCGGTAGGAATTCAGGTCCGGGAAGCTAAGGGAAGGCCAGTCGACGGCGGAACCACGGACCGCAGGTGTCTTGCCTTCGGAAGGGGGGAGCAGAATCAGCACCGTCCGATCCTACCGGCGCAGGGAAAGCGGCGCCGCGCCGGTAGACTGGACATGGATGGGTTGACCAGGCGGCCGCGCGTCACGCAAGTGGCTCGAGGAACGTCCGGGCTCCGCAGGGCAGGGTGGTGGGTAACGCCCACTCGGGGTAACCCGCAGGCCAGTGCCACAGAGAACAGACCGCCTGGGTCGCGCCGGTTTGAAAGCGGCACGAACCAGGTAAGGGTGAAACGGTGGTGTAAGAGACCACCAGCTTCCCGGGTGACCGGGAAGGCTAGGTAAACCCCACCCGGAGCAAGGCCAGACAGGACACGTTTGAGGGCTGCCCGCCCGAGTGTCCGGGTAGGCCGCTGGAGGGCGCCGGCAACGGCGCTCGTAGATGGATGGCCGCTACTCCCGCACCGGCAACGGGGCGGGAGCACAGAACCCGGCGTATCGGTCAACCCATCCACCCATTCCGGTTTGACCTTGAGAGTTGTGTTGGGGATCCTGAACCGTGCCTGCAAATACTGACCCGCCCTCCGGATATGGAGCCGCCCAACCGCGAGGTTCCGCCCGTGGACGTCAGGCCGTTGCCCTGGCCGGGTTCCTTGCGCTCTCCGCTGCCGCCTGGGCCCTGGCCTCGGTCCCCATTATCCTGAATTCCGGCGGCTGGTTCGCGGGGTCGGTCAAGGCTCCCTGGATGCCGCCGGGCTGGATGTTCAGGAGCATGTGGACGCTGCTCTACGTCGGGGTTGCGGTTGCCGCCTGGCTCGTCTGGCGCAAAGGCGAGCTGAGGGGAGGCGCCCTGGCCGGGTACCTTCTCCAGCTGGTGCTCAACGCCGCGTGGCCGCTGGCCTTCTTCGGGCTCTTCCCGGTGTTTGGAGCAGCCGCACTCTGGGCTGCTTTCCTGGTGATTGCCGGACTGGCGGCCTCACTTGCCTACCTCGTCGTGCGGTTCGGTCCGGTGAGCCCGGCTGCCGGCCTCCTGCTGCTGCCCTATTTTTCGTGGGTGGTATTCTCGGCCAGCCTCAATCTCTATTCGGCCATCCACAACTGAGGCCCCGGACGCAAGGCCCCTTCCCTGTGAGTGATTTCACGTGGTTCCGGCCTGTTCGGGGAGACCGGCCAACTTAGAATGGAGACCGGACGCAGGAGTTCTTCCGCCCGGGTTGTGTTCGCAGCCGGCGGTTTTTCTTTGCACGCGATCCAGGCGCCTGGGGGCCGACCCCTGCAGGCGCGGGTGCCCCTGCACAGCATGTGGTGGCCGACATCCGTGTACGAGGACGTACACGGCTGAACCGAGGAAGGTATTTCTGTGAGCCAGACGTCAGATTCTTGTCTTGATACGTGGATGGGCCGGGAGGCCCTCGCCGAGGCCATGATTCCGGTGATCGGCCGGCTGTACCGCGAAAACAACGTGGTCACCAGCATCCATGGCCGGAGTTTGATCAACAAGTCCACCATGAACATCCTCAAGGCGCACCGTTTTGCGCGCCGGATGAGCAAGGACGAGCTGCTCCTGGAGGAGACCGCGCCGCTGCTGAACACCCTTGCCGGACTGGAGCTCGGTGCTGCTGCGATCGACATCGCCCGGCTGAACCAGAAGTTCAAGGAGGAGGGCAGCGGCGCCACGCTGGAAGAATTCCTCCGCGCGGAACTTGCCGACGTTGTGGGCAAGCGTGGCGGCGATGACCGCACCAGCACCGACGTGGTGCTCTACGGCTTTGGCCGGATCGGCCGGCTCCTTGCCCGCCTCCTCATCGAAAAGGCCGGTGGCGGCCACGGCCTCCGCCTGCGCGCCATCGTGGTCCGCAAGGGCGCCGACAACGATCTTTCGAAGCGCGCCAGCCTCCTGCGCCGCGACTCCGTCCACGGGTCCTTCGAAGGGACCATCAGGATCGACGAGGAAGCCAACACCATCACGGCCAACGGCGTGCAGGTCCAGGTCATCTACTCGGACAACCCCGCCACCATCGACTACACCGCCTTCGGCATCAACAATGCCCTCGTGGTGGACAACACCGGCCGCTGGCGTGACCGGGAAGGACTGTCCCAGCACCTGCAGAGCAAGGGCGTGGCACGGGTTCTCCTGACAGCCCCGGGCAAGGGCGACCTGAAGAACATCGTCCACGGCATCAACCACGGCACCATCGAGGACACTGACCAGATCGTGTCCGCCGCGTCCTGCACCACCAACGCCATCACGCCGGTCCTGAAGGCCATCAACGACAAGTTCGGCGTCGTGCACGGCCATGTGGAGACCGTGCACTCCTTCACCAACGACCAGAACCTGATCGACAACTTCCACAAGGGTGACCGACGCGGCCGCTCGGCGGCCCTGAACATGGTGATCACGGAGACCGGTGCCGCGAAGGCCGTGGCCAAGGCCCTTCCCGAACTCCTGGGCAAGCTGACGGGCAGCTCCATCCGGGTCCCCACCCCGGATGTTTCCCTCGCCATCCTGAACCTGAGCCTGGAAAACGGGACCACCAAGGACGAGATCAACAACTACCTCCGCGAGATGTCCCTGCACTCGGACATGCGCAAGCAGATCGACTACATCGACTCACCCGAAGTTGTCTCCACTGACTTCGTCGGTTCCCGCCGCGCAGGCATCGTGGACGGCCTGGCCACTGTGTCCACGGACAAAAACGTTGTCCTCTACGTCTGGTATGACAACGAGTTCGGCTACAGCTGCCAGGTGGTCCGTGTGATGGAGGAAATGGCAGGGGTAAACCCGCCATCCTTCCCCGCAAAGGAATCGGCGGCGGCCCTCGCAGCGATCGCTGTTTAGGCCCCGGCCGCCGGTCCCGCGATTTCCCGGCTGATTCCGCTGGAATCGGCCGGGAAACGGGACCACACTGGTGGCATGGACAAAGATTCGACACTTCAGCACGAAACAACCCTTGAGCACGCCCTCGACGTCGCCAAAGCCAACCATAAAGAGGCTGTCAGGCTGCTTGAGGGCGCCCGCGCCGCCTACAAAACGGGCGACGTCGGCGAGGACCGGGTGCGCCAGCTGGAAGGACTGCTGGCAATCGCCGAGGAGGACCTGCGGAGGGTGATGCGGGAGCAGTAACCCCCGCGCGAACACTTCCACCAAAGCTGCCCACCTGCCCTCCACACTGTGGAAAACACCGGGAAGACCCAGGGGGTGTTCTAGGCTCTTCTGGTGCATGATGTCGGCGGAGGCGGCGGATCCCCATGACTGTGAGCTGGTCCGCCTACCGCCGTGCCCGCCGTCGCTCACGGCAGGCCTGGGGCATCCTGGCAGTGGCCGCCGTCGTTGCACTGGCGGCACTGTCCTGGTTCTTTACTGCCGGCCAGTTTGCGTTGACGGAGCCCGCCGCTTCCGGCCCCACCGAAGCTCCGGTGTTCGACCCCGACTGGATGAAGCCTGTTGTGCCGGTGCATCCCGTGCCCTCCGGTACTGCCATCACCGCGCTGGAACGGCTTTCCGTCAAGGGCCGGGCCGCGAAGGACAACTATGACCGCGAAGCGTTCGGCCAGGCGTGGCTTGACGTGGACCGGAACGGGTGCGACACCCGCAACGACATGCTCAGGCGTGACCTTACCGCAGTGGTATTCATGGAAGGCTCCAGGTGCCGGGTGGCAGCGGGCTCCTTCCGCGAGCCCTATACCGGGCAGCCCGTGGACTTCCGGCGGGGCTCCGAAAGCAGCCGGGCAGTCCAAATAGACCACGTCGTGGCCTTGGGTGACGCTTGGCAGAAGGGTGCCCAGGGACTGACAGCCAAGCAGCGCCAGAGCCTGGCCAACGATCCGCTGAACCTCATCGCGGCTGACGGCCCGGCAAACGAGCAGAAGGGTGCCGGCGATGCCGCAACCTGGCTTCCCAGGAACAAGTCCTTCCGCTGCCACTACGTGGCCCGCCAAATATCGGTCAAGGCAGCCTACGGACTATGGGTCACCGAGGCGGAAAAGGACGCCATGAAGCGCGTGCTGGGGTCCTGCCCGGACCAGCCCACCATTGCGGCGAAATGACCCGGTTGTCCTAGTGTCCGAACGGATCCGGGTCGACGCCCGGCATCCAGGTCAGTCCGGGAACGCCCCAGCCGCTCTTCTTGGCCTGCCTCATGGCTTTGCGTGCATAGCGGTCAATCAGCCGGTTGACATACAGTTTTCCGTCCAGGTGGTCATATTCGTGCTGGATGACCCTGGCAAACCAGCCGGTGGCTTCGAACCTGACCGGCTGTCCAAAGCCGTCAAACCCTTCAACACGCGCCCACTCGGCGCGCTTCAGGGGATACTGCCCGCCGGGGAAGGACAGGCAGCCTTCTTCTTCCTCGTCCGGGTCCGGTACCGCGCCGGAAACCTTTGACAGGGTCAGTACCGGGTTGACCAGCACGCCGGTAGGCGGAGCGCCGTCGTCGTTGGCGTACTTGTAGACAAAGATCCTCTTGCCCACGCCTATCTGCGGCGCCGCGAGGCCCACGCCGTTGGCGGCGTCATTCGTTTCAAACATGTCCGCTATCAACGTCCGCAGCTCGTCGTCGAACACTTCCACTTCGGAAGCCCGGCGGTGCAGTACGGGTTCTCCCCAGATGGTGATTGGCAGAACGGTCATCTTCAGCGGTCCTTCAGCGGTGTCTCGTGCCAGGGGCAAGTGTGCAAGACGGTGAAAAAAGAAGAAGGCCGCACCGGATATCCGGTGCGGCCTCCTTCTTGGACGGCTGCACATACCGTCCCGTGAGGGTGAGCTACGGGGGTTGAACCCGCGACCTCCTGGACCACAACCAGGCGCTCTGCCAACTGAGCTAAGCCCACCATGTGCCTGCAGATTTACCGGCGTACCGGCCCTCTGGAAAGGCAACTCATATAGCTTACCTGCTCTTCAGGGGTGCTTCGTCCACTTTTGGGGTTTTCGCGGAAAATTCCGTCGAAGGTGGCGCAGATTACCCTCCCTGCTGCCCCGCATTCCCGGCGGATGTGATGCGGCGGGCAATCTGAAGGGCGGTGGCACTGTCCGGTCCCGGTGCAGGCACGAAAACGGCCTCCCGGTAATAACGGAGCTCGTCGATGGAGTCCTTGATGTCCCCCAGCGCACGGTGTCCGCCCTTTTTGGCCGGCGACTGGAAGTATGCCCTCGCGAACCAGCGGCGCGAGAGTTCCTTGATGGTGCTGACGTCGATCACCCGGTAGTGCAGGTGTTCAACCACTGCGGGCATGTCCCGGGACAGGAACACACGGTCGGTCCCCACGGAATTGCCGCCCAGCGGCGCCTTGCGGGGGTCCGGCACCCATTTTGAGATGTATTCCATGACGGCGGCTTCCGCCTCGGCCATCGTCTTGCCGTGCGGCAGTTCCTTCAGGAGTCCCGATTTGGTGTGCATGTCGCGGACGAAATCGTTCATCTGGGCCACCGCTGCATCATCCGGCTTAATGACCACGTCGACGCCGTCGCCGAGGATGTTCAGCTCGGAGTCGGTGACCAGGGCGGCCACCTCGATCAGGGCGTCGTTCTTAATGTCCAGGCCGGTCATTTCGCAGTCGATCCAGACGATGCGTTCGTTAGATATAGGCACCGGACAAGCCTACCGTTACCCCTCCAGGGCACCGGCCGATGCTAGGATTTCGAAGACGCGGCGGGTCATCCCGCTCCCGTGAGGATGCGCCACGGCCGGCCGTTGGCCCGCCGGGCAGAATCGCAGACGAGATAGATTGGACGATCCTGAAATGACGGCGCCTGTGCCCGCGGCGGGGGAGATGGCGCCCGCCGCCACTGTCGCAGCGGGCGGCGCGGAAGTGGATAATCCCCGGTCCCCGCTGCTTGCCGGCTTCGTGGGCTCCATGTTCATGCTCATCGGATCCTTGGGCGTTGGCTGGCTGGCCCCCGTCTCGGAACTCCGCCGGATGCCGCTGTTCATTTGGATGCGTGCCGAAGCGGTTGGCGTTGCCCTCTCGATTGTCCTGCTGGCCATAGGAGGGATGCTCCTGGTCCGCGCCTGGCTCAGGCTGGGGCAGCGGGTCAGGGTGTGGGGCGAGCAGGCCCGTAAAGCTACCCTGATGGCGGTTGTGGCGTGGGGCCTGCCCATGATGTTCAGCGTGCCGCTCTTCAGCCGTGACGTCTACGCCTACATCGGGCAGGGACGGCTGATGGTTGAAGGATTCAACCCCTACGAGAACGGCATTTCGGCACTGTCCAACTACTTCCAGCTGGGCGCGGACAAAATGTGGACGGAAGCCCCCGTTCCGTATGGCCAGCTGTTCCTGTGGATTGAACAGTTCGTTGTGTGGTCCACGAATGTCCAGCCAGAGGCAAGCGTGATGCTGTTCCGGCTGGTGGCCATGGCCGGAGTCATCCTCTGCGTGATCTATGTTCCGCGGCTCGCCGAGCTGCACGGCGTCAATCCGCACCGGGCCCTGTGGCTCACCGCGGCGAACCCGCTGTTCCTGACGAACTTCATCGCCAGCGTCCACAATGACGCACTGATGATCGGCCTGGCGCTGGCCGGACTGTACTACTCCGCGACGCACCGGGTGGTCCGCGGCATTGTGCTGGTAACACTTTCCATTGCGGTGAAGCCCATCACCATCGTCTTCCTGCCCTTCATCGGGCTCCTCTGGGCGGGCAAGGACGCAGGCTGGCTCCGCAAGTTCGCGTTCTGGGGCCTGACTGCTGGATTGAGCCTCGGAATCCTGGCCTTGATGAGCCTGGTGAATGGTTTCGGCTTCGGCTGGGTCAATGGGCTCTCTGCCCCCGGAAGCATCTCCATCTGGTATGCGCCCGTGGGGCTCATCGGAATGGTGGTTGCCTCCTTGGCCAATGCGTTTGGACTCGACGGGCCCACCTTGGCCGGCTTTGTGTATAACGTGGGCAAGCTTGTTGCCGTGGGTATTGTCGCCTGGCAGATCTTCCGCGGGGACTATGACCGTCTGATGCGCCGCCTCACACTCGCTCTTGCTGCGATTGTCCTCCTGGCTCCGATCATCCAAGCCTGGTACGTCGTATGGCTGATACCGCTCTTTGCCGTCACCGGGATCAGGAATGACTGGCAGGTCAAGGCGCTCTACTTCGTTGTCTCTTTCTTCATGATCTATGCCATTTCGGACCAGCTGGAAGTCTTCCCGTACCTCCAGACCGAGGACCTCGGCTTTGCACTGGCGCTGGCCCGGGTGGCCGCGGCGGTGACCGGCCTGCTCTTTGGCCTGTACCTGGTTTTCTGGGACCCCCGCACCCGCCGGCTGTTCCGCAAGACGCACGAGGTCGTCGTCGAACGCCCCGTCATCTAGGTAGCGCTGTGCGTCGGTTTGGCGGTTCAAAACGGCACGTGGCGCTTTCTTTCCGGGGTTAGGGGATGCGCTGCCCGTACGGTCGAAGCATCCCGGACTTCCCTGACTCCAGGATGCCTGCCACCGCCGTTATGCGTCGGACGCGGCGGCAGGGAGGCGCCGGACAGCCTCCCTCCGGGACAAGGGGCTGAGGGTGGCCGCATGTTCCGCCACGAAGGCCGCCACCCACTCCGGTGCCGTCTTGGAATACTCGCGCAGGGCCCACCCGATCGCTTTCCGGATGAAGAACTCCGGGTCTGCCATTGTTGTTTCCAGGACCTGGGACAGGAGCACGGTGTCAGTGGCGGCCTTCGCCTTAAGCTGCGAGAGGATGGCAGCCCTCCTTATCCAGAAGTCCGGATCGCTGCTCCAACGGACCAGGACTGCTGACATCTCCTCACGGTTGGCTTGCAGCAGGCCGCACAGGCGCATTGCTACCGGGTCCACGAAGTCCCACCACGCGCCGCTGCGAATCATTTCCTCATAAACGGGCAGCATCAGCATGTCACCCGCTGCCAGCGGCGCCCCGGTCAGGTCGATGGCCGCATAGCGTTCCTCGCGGGCCGCAGCCTTCCGCCAGAGCCCAAGGACGGTGGCGCGCAGTTGGCCGGCCGAGGCGAAGGGAGTGCCGGCAACCGCGGCGGCGGCGATACGGCGGACTTCAGGGACGCGCACACCGAGGCAAGGCATGGTGGACTTCATGTAGGCCTGCGCTCCGGCACCCCGTACTGGATCTGCCCGTTCACGCAGTGCGCGGCGGACGGCAGAGAGCACTTCGCTGTTCACCGGGTCCGGTCTGGCCATGGGGCAACTTTATCCAGCGGAGGGCTTTCCCAGTGCCGCGCCGGGATACATGCGCTAGGCTGGTTAGCGCTCACAAGAGTCTCGGCCTCGAAGGGGATTTTCATGCCATCCACGGAACACAGCATTGTAAGTGGCCCCTACACCGCCGTGGTTACAGCCCGCGGAGGCGCCCTTCGGGAACTGCGGCACAACGGCCGGGACCTGGTGGTGGGCTTTGGTCCGGATGGCCCGGTTCCTGACTACCGCGGGGTTGTCTGCGCCCCGTGGCCGAACCGCCTGGCGGACGGCAGGTATACCTACGCCGGAACTGCCTACCGGGCCGCCGTCAACGAGCCTGAGCGCGGTTCGGCGTTGCACGGCCTGGCCACGGAGCAGATGTGGCAGGTGCGGGAGGCGGCTGAGGACCGCGTGGTCCTGGCGTGCACGATCGGCGCGGGCCCGCACTACCCATCGGATCTTGAGGTCTCCGTTTCCTACTCGCTGGATCCCGGTGGGTTGCGGAGCATGGTGAGGACTGTGAATACCGGGTCCGCCAGCGCCCCTTACGGCGTGTGTCCCCACCCCTACCTGGTGGCCGGCCCGGGACGGCTGGACCAATGGACGCTGGAATTGCCGGCGCGCCAATTCCTCGAGGTGACGCCGGACCGGCTGCTCCCCATGGGCATGAAGGGCGTGGAGGAGAACAACTTCGACTTCCGCAGTCCCCGGCCGCTGGGGCCGGTGAAGATTGACCATGCCTTCACAGGGATTTCCCGCGACGCCGCCGGGCTGGCCCGGGTCCGCGTGCAGGATCCCGCGGGAACGGGCGTGGAGCTGGAATGGGGCACGGAGTGGTCCTGGGTCCAGGTCCACACTGCCGACAAGCCGGTTGGCCCGGACAGGCTGGGGCTGGCCGTTGAACCCATGACCTGCCCGCCTGACGCCTTCAACTCGGGGACGGACGTCGTGCACCTCAAGCCGGGGGAGTCGCACTCAGCGTCCTGGACCATCCGGGCCCTCGCCTAGTTTTACACCTGGTCCCGCCTGCCGGCCGGCATCCACGGTGAGGTCCAGCCTGCTTGCGCCAGCCAGGCTGCACACAGCCGCGTCCACTGGTCCGGCCCCGGTTCCCCTGCGGCGAGGCCCAGTCCGTGGCGGCCATGGGGAAAGACATGCAGCTCGGCAGGCACGCCCGCGCCCATAAGCGCCCCGGCGTAGCCCAGGCTGTGGCTGACGTGGACGGCGTCGTCGTCCGCGGTGTGCCAGATAAATGCGGGAGGGGTAGCGGCAGTCACCCGCCGTTCTGCGGTGAGTTCCGCAAGGATGTCCGACGACGGCGCGTCGCCGAGAAGGTTGTCCACCGAACCCTGGTGCACTGACGTGGTGTAGGACACCACGGGATAGCACAGGACGGTCAGGTCCGGGACCGCACCGGGAACGTCGAAGCGCTCGCGGCCTGTTGCCACGGCGGTAGAGAGCGTGGCGGCAAGGTGCCCGCCGGCCGAAAATCCGAGGACGCCGACCCGCTGCGGATCGACGGCCAAACCATGGGACCCGCCACGGATATGCAGCATGGCTTCCTTGGCGTCCTGCAGCGGGGCTGGATGCCGGTCCGGGGCCACGCGGTACCTCAGCACGAAGGCGTGGATGCCTAGCCCGGCGAGCCATTCGGCCACGGGCTCCGCTTCGTGGTCCGCCTGGCGGCCGTAGCCGCCGCCGGGCAGGACCAGCACGGCGGGCCTGGCACCTCCGGCGCTGCCCGCTCCGGCACGTGCAGGGACAGCGGTCAGGCCGGACACCATGCTCAGGCCACGGCCTCCGTGCTGCGGCGAAGCGTGACTTCGCCCCTCACGGGCTGTGGATCTTCGACCTCCTGGCCATCGCTGCTGCCGGAACCGGCGGCCGTCGCCCGGGTAGCAAGCCGGCCGATGTCTTCCAGCGGCAGGCGGACCGTGGAGAGGGCAGGGCGGAAATCCCGCAGCGTCTCGATATCGTCGAATCCGGCAATCCTGGCGTCCCGCGGAACCCGGAGCCCTTCAGCCCGCAGTGCTGCCGAGGCCCCGATGGCCATGACGTCGTTGACGGCGAAGATGCACATCTTCGCCGTGCCAGGACCATCGCCCTCCGGTGTCCGCTCAGCCTTGATCCTGGCAGCCAGCTTGATGCCCGCGTCGTAGCCTCCGGCGCGGTTGAACGAGGTGCGCAGGATCTCCGCAGGGCCCCGGCCGGCCTTGGCCAGGCCTTCCTGGAAGCCGCGGATGCGGTCGTCCGACGTAAAGAGTCCCTCGGGACCTCCGATGATGACGAAATTGCCAACCCAGCCGGCAGCAAGCTCGGCTGCCAGGTCGCCGGCGAGTTCCTGGTTCGGCACGGCAACAACGTGGTACCCCTCAGGGGCGGTGGCACCCACTACCGGATGTCCCACCACGGCCACCCGGCCGCCGTTGCGGCAGTACCGGTCAAGCTCCGCTGCAAGGTCCGCGTTGTCGTCCCGGTCCTCCTCCCTGGACGAGCGGGATCCCGCAATCACGATCGAATCGGCACGCCGTGCGGCGAAGGCGGCCACCGCTTCCCGCTCCTCCGCCGGCGCCCCGCCGGTGGTCGCCAGAAGCACCATCTTGCGCTGTTCCCGGGCCGCTGCCTGGACTCCCCGGGCGATGGCGGCGAAATAGGGGTCCGCGATGTCGTGCACGATCAAGCCGATAAGGCCCGAACTGGACTTTGCCAGCCCCTGGGCCTGGGCGTTGGGAATGTAGCCAAGCGAGTCGGCGGCCTGCCGGACACGGTCCGCAATGTCCTGCCCCGGCTTGCGCGCGGAACCGTTGAGGACCCGGCTGGCGGTGGCGGGAGATACCCCGGCCAGCCGCGCCACCTCGGTAAGGGTACTTGCAGCCACAGCGTCTCCTGGTCGGCTTTGTTGGGTCAATGGGCGTTACCACATTATGGCAGTTTTTAGCCGCGCCGGAAAGCGCTTGCCAACAAGTGTGCCGACGTGCATCATTGACGTAGTGGGAATGCGCTTTCCCAATTTAGCTGCAGTAGAACTACAACTTCAGTAGGACTGCTCACTCACCGTGGAGGACTTATGGGCGTCGAGACAAAAACAATCCGCATTGCCATGAACGGCATTACCGGACGGATGGGGTACCGCCAGCATCTGCTGCGCTCCATCCTTCCCATCCGGGACGCCGGTGGATTCACGCTGGAGGACGGCACCCGCATCCAGGTTGAGCCCATTCTGGTGGGCCGCAACGAAGCGAAGATCCGGGAACTCGCCGAAAAGCACAAGGTCTCCGAGTGGAGCACCGACCTGGACGCCGTCATCAACGACCCCACCGTCGACGTCGTTTTCGATGCGTCCATGACCAGCCTCCGCTGGGCCACCCTGAAGAAGGCCATGCAGGCCGGCAAGCACATCTTCACCGAGAAGCCCACTGCCGAGACACTTGAAGAGGCCATTGACCTGGCCCGGATCGGCAAGGAAGCCGGCGTCACCGCGGGCGTGGTCCACGACAAGCTGTACCTGCCCGGCCTGGTCAAGCTCCGCCGCCTGGTGGACGAGGGCTTCTTCGGCCGCATCCTCTCCATCCGCGGTGAGTTCGGCTACTGGGTCTTCGAAGGTGACATCCAGGCCGCCCAGCGTCCGTCCTGGAATTACCGCAAGGAAGACGGCGGCGGCATGACCACGGACATGTTCTGCCACTGGAACTATGTCCTCGAAGGCATCATCGGCAAGGTCAAGAGCGTCAGCGCCAGGACCGCCACCCACATCCCCACCCGGTGGGACGAGGCAGGCAAGGAGTACAAAGCCACCGCAGACGACGCCTCCTACGGCATTTTCGAGCTGGAAACCCCGGGCGGCGACGAAGTCATCGGCCAGATCAACTCGTCGTGGGCGGTCCGCGTCTATCGCGACGAACTGGTGGAGTTCCAGGTGGACGGCACGCACGGCTCCGCCGTCGCAGGCCTGAACAAGTGCGTCGCGCAGCAGCGCGCGCACACGCCGAAGCCCGTCTGGAACCCGGACCTTCCCGTCACGGAATCCTTCCGTGACCAGTGGCAGGAAGTCCCGGCCAATGCTGACCTGGACAACGGCTTCAAGCTGCAGTGGGAAGAATTCCTCCGCGACGTCGTCGCCGGCCGCGAACACCGCTTCGGTCTCCTGTCCGCCGCCCGCGGTGTCCAGCTCGCCGAGCTCGGCCTGCAGTCCAACGACGAACGCCGCACCCTCGACATCCCGGAGATCACCCTCTAATGACCTCACTCATCCTGCCCTCACACGACGGCGGCACCCGGGAATACCGCCTCCAGGGCGGCACGTCCTGGGCCCGGCCCACCGCGCCGCTCATCGCCCGCCGCGCCTATGCCGCAGCGCATGTGATCCCCGAAGTCCTGGCCGACAACACTCCCGGCGCGCCCGCCCGGCTCGACTGGGACGCCACCATGGCCTACCGCCACGAGCTGTGGTCCTACGGCCTGGGTGTGGCCGACGCCATGGACACCGCCCAGCGCGGCATGGGCCTTGACTGGGCGGCCACCCAGCAGCTCATCAAGCGCACCGGCGTCGAGGCAGCCTCGGTGGTTTCGGCCGGCAACGCGGCAACGGCCGGCAAATCGGTGCGGGACCTCGTTTCCTGCGGTGCCGGCACCGACCAGCTGGACAGCGCCTCCCTGCCAGCCGGGGAGGCCGGCATCAAGGCCGTCCTTGAGGCCTACCGCGAGCAGATCGCCGTGGTCAGTGAAGCCGGGCCGAAGGTGATCCTCATGGCCTCACGCGCCCTGGCCAAGGTTGCCCGCGGTCCCGAGGACTACCTGAAGGTCTACGCCACCCTGCTGCAGGAAGTGGACCAGCCCGTCATCCTCCACTGGCTTGGCACCATGTTCGATCCCGCCCTCGCCGGCTACTGGGGTTCGGACGATGTCGCAACGGCAACCGAAACCTTCCTTGGCCTCATCAAGGACAACGCGGCCAAGGTGGACGGCGTCAAGGTCTCACTGCTCGACGCCAGCCACGAGGTTGCCCTGCGGGCGGCCCTGCCCGACGGCGTCCGCCTCTACACCGGCGACGACTTCAACTACCCCGAGCTGATCGACGGCGACGGCAGCCACCATTCGGACGCCCTGCTGGGCATCTTCGCGGCGATCTACCCCGCCGCCTCGGTGGCGCTGCAGAACTACGACGCCGGCAACGCCGCGAAGGCGCGCGAAATCCTCGACTCCACGCGGGAACTGGGCAAGCACATCTTCAGCGCCCCCACGTTCTACTACAAGACCGGGATCGCGTTTATGTCCTGGCTCAACGGCAGGCAGCCCGGCTTCCAGATGGTGGGGGGCCTCCACTCGGGCCGCTCGGTATGCCACCTGGCAAGGACCTTCGAACTGGCGGACAAGGCGGGCCTGCTGCGGGACCCGGCACTGGCAGCTTTCCGGATGTCCGACTACCTGCGCATCAACGGGGTGGGCGTATGACCAGCACATCGGGAACGGCAGACTTCGCGCGCCTTTCCCTCAACAGCGCCACCACCAAGAAGTGGACCTTGGCCCAGGTGGTTGACGGCTGCGTCAACGCCGGTATCCCCGCCATCGGTCCCTGGCGGGACCGCGTGGAGGAGGCAGGCCTGGATAAGGCGGCACGCCTCATCAAGGATGCCGGGCTCCGCGTCTCATCCCTGTGCCGGGGCGGGTTCCTTACCGCACCCGATGCCGAAGGGCAGGCCGCAGCCCTGGCTGACAACCGCGCCGCCATCCTGGAAGCCGTTGCGCTCGGCACCCGGGAACTGTTCCTGGTGGTCGGCGGGCTGGCCCCGGGGGAGAAGGACGTGGTGGCTGCGCGCCGGCGCGTGGCGGACCGTCTCGCCGACCTGGTCCCCTTCGCCGAGGAGAACGGCGTCCGGCTGGTGCTGGAGCCGCTGCACCCGATGTACGCCGCCGACCGTGCCCTGATCTCCACCCTGGGGCAGGCCCTGGACCTCGCGGCGCCCTTCGCCGCCTCAGCGGTGGGCGTCGCCGTCGACACTTTCCACGTCTGGTGGGATCCGGAACTGAAGGCGCAGATCGAGCGCGCCGGCCGGGAGGGACGCATTGCGTCCTACCAGGTGTGCGACTTCAACATGCCCATTGCAGCCGATCCACTGCTGTCCCGCGGGTACATGGGTGACGGCGTGGTGGACTTCGCCGCCATCGGAACCTGGGTGCGCGATGCCGGGTACACCGGTGACATCGAAGTGGAAATCTTCAATCAGGACATCTGGGACACGGACGGCAACGCCGTCCTGGCCACGGTGAAGGAGCGCTACGCGGAGCTTGTCCTCCCGTACGCCTGACCTGATCCAGACCGCGGGCTCCTGCCACGTTCCCAACACAACTGGCAGGAGCCTGCGCCCCACCCTAAAAGGGGACCCGGAACGCGCCGTGAATTCGCCACAGTGCGGTCCGGGTCCTTTTCTTGTGGAATGTCAGGCGTACGTCGAGGCGCAGCGGCGGTAGCGTGCCAGCACGCCGGCGTCGTCCTGCCCTGCAGGGAGGTCGACGGCGTCCAGCACCCACTGCGGAAATTCCCCGGTGAGTGCCGCGGCGGCCTGGCGGGCGGCGCCGTCGGCCACGTACTCACCCGGGCGCGGCACGGTGATGCTGATTCCCAGCAGCTGCGCCGCCGCTTCCTGGACTGCCGGGGACTGCGCTCCGCCGCCCACCAGGATGATGCGCCGCGCCTCCACGCCCTGTTCCTGCAGGGCGGCCAGCCCGTCCGCCAGGGAGCACACAACGCCTTCGACGGCGGCCCGCGCCAGGTTCGCCGGCGTGTAGTTCCCGCGGGTGATGCCGTGCAGCGAACCGGTGGCGTCGGGCAGGTTCGGCGTGCGCTCGCCGTCGAAATAGGGAACGAGGGTGAGGCCCCCGGCGCCTGGTTCGGCGGTCAGCGCCAGCTCGTTGAACTCCGCAAGGCTGACGTCCAGCAGGGCCGCAGTGGCGTCAAAAACGCGGGTGGCGTTCAGGGTGCACACCAGCGGCAGGTAGTTCCCGGAAGCATCGGCGAACCCTGCCACCAGCCCGGACGGATCGGCGGCGGGAGTATCTGACACGGCAAAGACCGTTCCCGAGGTGCCCAGCGACATCACCACATCACCCACGCCGGCGCCCACCCCCAGTGCCGCCGCCGCGTTGTCCCCGGCGCCGGCGGCCAGGAGGGCGCCGTCCGGTGTCTTGCCGGCGACCTCCAGCGGGCCCATGACTCCGGGCAGCAGCGGAACGTGCCCCAGCGAGGACTCCAGGAGCCCTGGCAGGTACTCGCCCGTCGCCGTCGAGTAGTAGCCCGTGCCGGAGGCGTCGGAACGGTCAGTGGCGAGGGCCTCGAGGTTTCCCGGACCGCTGCCCGGCCCATGGCCCGTCAGCCGCCAGGTCAGCCAGTCAT
The DNA here is from genome assembly GCF_031844545.1 of Arthrobacter sp. AB6. NCBI lineage: Bacteria > Bacillati > Actinomycetota > Actinomycetes > Micrococcales > Micrococcaceae > Arthrobacter > Arthrobacter sp. AB6. The sequence goes on along the minus strand of NZ_JAUZVL010000002.1, from coordinate 154,154 downwards.
GGGGCAGGCAGACTGCCGCAACTTTGGCCGCGTTCTCCGGCTCGTTGGCGGCGAGCCACTGCAGTTTGGTCAGGGTCAGCGAAGCGACCGGGACGGTGCCGGTTGCACGGGCCCAGTAGCGGGCGCCGGCGGCGGTGTCGCCGTCACCGGCGGTGCTGATCAGGTCCAGTGCCGCGCCGGCACTGCGGGTGTCATTCCACAGCAGCGCCGGCCGGACAACCTGGCCCTCGCTGTCCAGGCAGACCATGCCGTGCTGCTGCCCTCCCACCGAGACGGCTGCCACATCCTCCAGGCCGCCGGCCTGGTGCAGTGCGTCCTGGAGGGCGGCCCACCAGTGGTCCGGGTGGATCTCGGTCCCGTCCGGGTGGCCTGCCCTGCCCTGCCGGACCAATGCTCCCGTGTCCGAATCGCGAATCACCACTTTGCAGGACTGGGTGGAGCTGTCGATCCCTGCTACGAGTGCCATGGTTTAGCGGGCGCCCAGGAGGTGTTCGATGGCGAGCTGGTTGAGGCGGACGAATGCGAAGGAGCGTTCGCCGGCCTTGTCGGCGTCGAAGTCCTCGAAGGCGGTGGTGTCTGCGAGCAGGTCCGCGGTGGTTTCGCCGGCGGCGAGGGTGGACTCGCCGAGTTCGAAGACGCCTGAGGTGCGGAGGGCTTCCTGGACCTCGGGGTCTGCGCGGAACGCGAGGGCGCGTTCCTTGAGGAGCAGGTAGGTGGCCATGTTGGCTTTGGCCGAGTCCCAGACGCCGTCGTAGCCGTCGGTGCGGGAGGGCTTGTAGTCGAAGTGGCGGGGTCCCTCGTAGCGGGGGCCGCCGCCGGGGAAGCCGTTTTCGAGCAGGTCAACGGTGAAGAACGCGCTGGTGAGGTCGCCGTGGCCGAAGACGAGGTCCTGGTCGTACTTGATGCCGCGCTGGCCGTTGAGGTCGATGTGGAAGAGCTTGCCGGCCCACAGGGCCTGGGCGATGCCGTGGGTGAAGTTGAGGCCGGCCATCTGCTCGTGCCCGGTTTCGGGGTTGAGGCCCACGATGTCGCCGTGCTCGAGCTGGGCGATGAACGCCAGGCCGTGCCCGACGGTGGGCAGGAAGATGTCGCCGCGGGGTTCGTTGGGCTTGGGCTCCAGGGCGATGCGCAGGTTGTAGCCCTTGTCCTTGATGTAGGCCGCGGCGGTGTCCACGCCTTCCTTCATCCGGTCCAGGGCGGCCGAGAGGTCCTTCGAGCCGTCGTATTCGCTGCCCTCGCGCCCGCCCCACATGACGAACGTTTCGGCGCCGAAATCGGCGGCGGAATCGATGTTGCGCAGCACCTTGGACAGGGCGAAGCGGCGGATCGAGCGGTCGTTGGAGGTGAAGCCGCCGTCCTTGAACACCGGGTGGCTGAACAGGTTGGTGGTCACCATCGGGACCTTCAGGCCGGTCTCGGCCAGGGCTGCCTTGAAGTTCTTCAGGATCAGGTCCCGCTCTGAGGCGCTGGCGTCGAAGGGCACCAGGTCGTTGTCGTGGAACGTGATGCCGTAGGCGCCAAGCTCACTGAGCCGGTGGACCGCCTCCACCGGGTCCAAGGCGGCCCGGGTGGCGACACCGAACGGGTCGGCGCCCGTCCAGCCCACGGTCCAAAGACCGAAGGTGAACTTGTCAGCGGGGGAGGGGGAGATAGCCATGTTGCGTCCTTGCACTCGGGTGTCGCCGGTTACGGCATGATTAGTTTATCGCTTGAACTATATAAGAGTGTTTACGCTAAGGTCAATAGCCAAAGGGTCCGTGAGGGACGGGTCCGCTTCCACTCCGAGGAGAACGGCCATGGCCAGTACCGCAGCTGCCACTGCACCCGACGCAGCCAGCCCGGGAAACATGGCCCATGTGCGGCGGAATAACCTCGCCCTGGTCCTTGCCCGGGTGGCGCAGGCGCCGGCTGGCATACATCTGACCCGGGCACAGGTTGCCGCAGCCACCGGGCTGACCAAAGCCTCTGTTTCGAGCATCGTCCTGGACCTTTTGGGAGCCGGACTGCTGCGGGAGGTCGGCCTGAGCCGGCAGGGGGAGCGGGGCCGGCCGGGGGTCGGGCTGGAACTGAATCCGGCCCGGGGTGTCATGGGCATGGAAATCAACGTCGACTACATTGCTGCCGGAGTGACAGACCTTTCCGGAAGCCTGGTGGTGCAGGAAATCCGGGAACGGGACAACCGCGACAGCGCCAGCGCTCCCGTGCTGTCCGCACTCGCCGCGCTCGCCGCCGACGTGCGGAAGGCGGCCGCGGCGTCGGGTGTTGAGGTCCTGGGCGGAGGACTCGCCGTACCGGGCCTCGTTGACGCCGGCAGTTCAACAGTGACCGCCGCCCCGAACCTGGGCTGGCTGGACACAAAGCTGGACATGGAGCGGCTGCTTCCCGACGTGCCGTTGGGTGTCTCCCTCTTCAACGAGGCCAATGCTGCCGCGCTCGCGGAACTGGCCCACGGCCCCCACGGAAGGCGGAACTTCCTGTTCGTCTCCGGCGAGGTGGGCGTCGGCGGAGGCCTGGTGATCAATTCGGAGCTTTTCACCGGGCCGCAAGGCAATGCCGGGGAGGTGGGCCACATCGTGGTCCAGCCGGAGGGGGTCCTCTGTTCCTGCGGCGGAACGGGGTGCCTGGAGACGATAGCCGGGCAGGACGCAATATTTTCTGCTGCCGGCATCACCGCGAAGGGGTGGTCACGGTCTGAAAGCATGTCCCGCCTGCTGGGCGCGCTCGGCGCCGGGGACCCTGCTGCCCTGCTCGCCGTCCAACAGGCGGGGAGGGCGTTGGGCGTGGCGGTGGCGTCGACGTCCCGCGTGGTGGACATCAGGGCCGTGGTGCTTGGTGGACACTTCGCCGTGCTTGACCAGTGGCTCCGCGCGCCTCTCCTGGAAAGCCTTGCCAAGTACGCGCCGGGGGCGGTTGCTCCCGGTCGGGTCACCACCTCCGAGGTAGGGGATGCGGGGGCCTTGCTGGGCGCTGCCGGCAGCGTGGTCCGTTCCCTGGTGGACGCGCCGCACCGGCTGCATTCCTGAAACCGTGCCGGCGCCCGGGGGCCCCGTCAGCTGTCGCTGCTGCTAAAAAGCAAAACGCCCCGGTCCGTGAACCGGGGCGTTTGCCCATGGGTGCCCCAGGAGGGAATCGAACCCCCGACCGGCGGATTAGAAGGCCGCTGCTCTATCCCCTGAGCTACTGAGGCATTTGATTCCGGACCTGAAGTCCGGCGCCTCAAAAAGTTTACATTGCCCGAAGTCCCGGCGTAGTCACTGAACGGAGGCCCTTACCAATCCTCCACAGGCAGTGTGCTGCCGCGGGTTATGCACATAGGGCAACCCCGGCCTCCCCGGGGGCCGGCGCCGGCGCCATGCTGGTCTTGCCTGCTAGGGCACCACCATTGACGACAGGACGTGAAGATGAGCGACACAATCACCATTCGGGGCTTCGTTGCCACCGAGATCAAAAGCGCCACAACCCCAGGGGGAGTTGCCACAGCCTCTTTCCGTATCGGTTCCACCTCGCGCCGGTTCAACAAGGAATCCGGCACCTGGACAGACGGCCACACGAACTGGTTCCTGGTCCAGGGCTATCGCCACCTCGCGGGAAGCATGGGCTGCAGCATCAGGAAAGGCCAGCCGGTCATCGTGGTTGGCAAGCTGAAAATCCGCAGTTGGGAAAGGGACGGCAGGGTCTACTACTCACACACCATTGACGCCGACGCCGTGGGTCACGACCTGACGTGGGGTACGGCCAACTTCATCCGGTCCTCCACAAAACCGCTTCTCTCGCTCGTGGAGGAAGTGCCTCCCCTCGACGCCGGGCAGCGGGGCGGTACGGAGGGAACGTTCGACGAGCCGGAGGACGGCGATGACGATCTCGACGGTGGCGATCCTGCCGCGGCGTTCATTGAGGACAGCAACGGCGACCTCGTGTCACTGGATCTGGAGACGGGGGAACTCGCCGAATCCGGAGTCTAGTATTTCCCTATCAGCGTCCCCCTCAACGGTTCCCACGGTTCCTTGGCGGGCAGTGGCGCGGCACCCCCCGGGCCGTGCACTGCCCGCCCAGGTTGCGGAGCCGGACCAGGCCGCGTGGCAGAATGACACCATGCGGCATACCCCTGACCACCGGCAGAGCCCCACAGCCGGTGCCTCACCGGACAGCCCCCCAGCCAGCATTCCCGGAGCGGGGGCTCCCGGAGTTGCCCCGCCCAGCGCCGCGCGCCGGTTGTGGGCGGCCGTAGCTGCCACAGCGCTGGCGGCAGGTTTATCGGGCTGCGTCAGCGGAACATTGTCGGCTGCACCATCCACTGCAGCCTCCGCCGGCCCCGCAGCAACAGAAGCGCGGTCTGCAGCACCAGAGACGAATGCCGCCGGACCGCTGGCGGATACATCCGGGACGGCATCGGCCGCGGCAGCGGCGGCTGCCACTGAAAGAACCAAAAAGACCGTGACGGAGGCGCTGGGCAGGTTGGCTGCGGGATCGCCAAAACCCGCTACCGCACAGGTCTCGGAAGCCCTCACGGGCGCGGGAATCGCACCCGCGGCATTGGAGGTTTCACAGAGCCGCACCCCCACCGGCCTTGAAGCGGATGCCATCGAGGCGGCAGTGCTCCAGGGCGGTGACTGCGTGATCGGCCAGGTCCGCGACGGCGCCGTGACAGTGACGGTGTTGCCCGTGCTGGCCAGCGGAAAGTGCTTTGTAGGCTCGTAAGCCCGGTGCGCGGAATGTGAGATATGCCTGCCCACCCACTAGATTTGGAACCATGGCGGAATTTATCTACACAATGACCAAGGCCCGCAAAGCCGTTGGCGAAAAACTCATTCTTGATGACGTAAGCATGTCCTTCTTCCCCGGCGCCAAGATCGGTGTTGTGGGCCCGAACGGTGCCGGTAAGTCCACCATCCTCAAGATCATGGCCGGACTGGATACTCCCTCCAACGGTGAGGCCCGGTTAAGCCCCGGCTACACCGTGGGCATCCTGCTCCAGGAGCCCCCGCTCAACGAGGAAAAGACCGTCCTGGGCAACGTCCAGGAAGGTGTGGGCGAGATCTACGGAAAAATCCAGCGGTTCAACGAGATTTCCGAAGAAATGGCCAGCCCCGATGCTGACTACGACACCCTCCTCGAGGAAATGGGCCACCTGCAGGAAGCCATCGATGCCGCGGACGCCTGGGACCTGGACTCCCAGCTGGAGCAGGCCATGGACGCCCTCCGCTGCCCGCCCGCGGACGCCGACGTCACCAACCTCTCCGGTGGTGAGCGCCGCCGCGTAGCCCTGTGCAAACTCCTGCTGCAGAAGCCGGACCTGCTGCTCCTGGACGAGCCCACCAACCACCTGGACGCCGAAAGCGTGCTGTGGCTCGAACAGCACCTGTCCAGCTATGCGGGCGCCGTCCTCGCCGTAACCCACGACCGGTACTTCCTGGACCACGTCGCGGAATGGATCGCCGAAGTGGACCGCGGCCACCTGTACCCCTATGAGGGCAACTACTCCACTTACCTGGAGAAGAAGCGCGCCCGCCTGGAGATCCAGGGCAAGAAGGACGCCAAGCAGGCCAAGCGCCTCAGCGAGGAACTCGAGTGGGTCCGCTCCAACGCCAAGGGCCGCCAGACCAAGTCCAAGGCCCGCCTGGCCCGCTACGAGGAGATGGCCGCAGAGGCGGACCGCACCCGCAAGCTGGACTTCGAAGAGATCCAGATCCCGCCGGGACCCCGCCTGGGCGGCCTGGTGCTGGAAGCGAAGGACCTCCAGAAGGGCTTCGAGGACCGCACCCTCATCGACGGCCTGTCCTTCAGCCTTCCCCGCAACGGCATCGTCGGCGTCATCGGCCCCAACGGCGTCGGCAAGACCACGCTGTTCAAGACCATCGTGGGGCTGGAACCGCTCGACGGCGGTGACCTGAAAATCGGCGACTCCGTCAAGATCTCCTACGCGGACCAGAGCCGCGGCGGCATCGACCCCAACAAGACCCTGTGGGAAGTTGTCTCTGACGGCCTGGACTTCATCCAGGTGGGCCACGTCGAAATGCCGTCCCGCGCCTACGTGGCTGCCTTCGGCTTCAAGGGCCCGGACCAGCAGAAGAAGGCCGGTGTGCTTTCCGGCGGTGAGCGCAACCGGCTGAACCTGGCGCTGACCCTCAAGCAGGGCGGCAACCTGCTGCTCCTCGATGAGCCCACCAACGACCTCGACGTCGAAACCCTCAGCAGCCTGGAAAACGCACTGCTTGAGTTCCCGGGCTGCGCCGTGGTGGTCTCCCACGACCGCTGGTTCCTGGACCGGGTGGCCACGCATATCCTGGCCTACGAAGGCGACGAGGAAAACCCCTCCAAGTGGTACTGGTTCGAGGGCAACTTCGAATCTTACGAGGAGAACAAGGTGGAGCGCCTCGGCCCGGATGCCGCCAAGCCGCACCGCGTCACGCACCGCCGCCTCACCCGCGACTAAACGCGTAACGCCCCAGGGCAAACCACACCAGAGGCCGGCACCCATCAAGGGTGCCGGCCTCCTTGGTGTCCGGGCGGGGAGCGGTGCTAGTCCCGTCCGGCCCTGCGGATCTGGTGCTCCATCAGCTTCGACTGGAAAGCGCCCACCACTTTGTTCTTCAGGTCGGTGGGGACGCGGACCATTCCCTCCTGCGCGACGGAGGCAACGTGCTGCCCGGCCTGGTTAAAGATCTTGCCGGTCGCGAGTCCACGGGCCCCCTGGGCGCTGGGTGACTCCTGGACATACAGGAGCCATTCGTCCACGCGGGCAGGCCGGTGCCACCACATGGCATGGTCCAGGCTTGCCACGTTCATTCCCGGCGTGATCCAGCTCAGCCCGTGGCGCCGCAGGATGGACTCAAGGAGGGTGTAGTCGCTGGCGTACGCCAGGGCTGCCCGGTGCAGGTTGGGGTTGTCCGGCATCGGCCCGAAGGTCTTCATCCACACCGCATTCCGTGCTTCCCTCTTGCCCTTCGCCGACACATACAAGGGGGGATCGACGTGCCGGATGTCGAACGGGCGCTCGTAGGCCCAGTGCCGCGCTACCGGATGGTCGAACTTGCCGAGCAGGTCTGCCGTGCTGGGCAGCGACTCCGGGTCCGGGATGCCGCCGGGCATCGTGGACTCGTGCTCCACTCCTTCGTCCTCGCCCTGGAAGGACGCGATCATCGACAGGATGGGCACACCCTCCTGGTAGGCATGGACCCGCCGGGCGGAGAAGGACCGGCCGTCCCGCAGGCGCTGGACGCCGAAGGTGATGGGCTTGTTCGCGTCGCCCGGGCGCAGGAAGTAGCCGTGCATGGAATGGACAAAACGTTCGGGGTCCACAGTCCTGATGGACGCGATGAGCGACTGTGCCAGCACCTGGCCGCCGAAAACCCTGTGGTGGGGCTGCTGCTGGGACGGGCCCAGGAAGATGTCTTCGTCCGTCCGTGCACCCTCCAGCTCACCAAGGTCAAGGAGGGAGATGAGCGATGAGGTGGGGTCCCCGCTGGGGAGCGCCAGGATTTCGGCGTCGGCTTCAGTCATGGTTTGACTCTAGACGGCCCCCGGGCACTGCTCAACAAAGGACCACCGGGTAGTGTTCTTGGTGTGTCTGATCTCCTCACCTCGTCCTTCCGCTTCGCCGATCCCCAGGATCTCGCCGACCTGAAGACCTTCGCCACGCGCGCAAAGTCCATTGACGACGGCGCCATCAGGCTCCAGGCTGCGGGTTCCGTTCTCGCCGCGTACGTCTGCGTGCTGCGGCCGAGGCTCCTGGGTGAATCGACTCCCACCATTTTGGGGCTGCGGACCATGGCCCTCGCGGAACCTTCGGCGACGGACGTGACAGTGTCTTTGTCCGCCGTCCTGGACCGCCTCGCGCGGGCAGGGGCGGACGACGTCGAGCTGCCGGTTCCGCCGTCCACCGTCACCGAGTCGTGGACGGGGGTGGGTGCCCCCCGGAGCGGGTGGGAGCTGATGGGTTCACGGAGCGATGCAGCGCTGCGGAAAGCCGCCGAAGCAGGTATTGCGGAAGTGGCGGGAATCGTGCCTGACAAGCCGGGGGCGCTGATCGTCAACAACGCCCGTGCCGCCGTGTGGGGCAGGGAACTGGACGGATCGGGCCTGCCGGCCGGAGCCGCTTTCGCGGCCCTGGCCCTGGGATTCCTGGCCGACGGCGACCAGAAGCTCTACCGGGCAGGGCGCTGGTTCCGGCTTACAGGCACGCGCGGCCACGTGCTCGCGCGGACCGGAAGCGCACTGCTCTAACGGCGGCTAGGGCAACATCAGCCGGGGCTGTTCACCATGGACAGCGCAGCCCGCTCCATGTAGTCCCACAACGTTCCCTCGTAGAGCGGCGGCAGTTCCAGGGAGTCCACAGCCCTCCGCATGTGGAAGAGCCAGCGGTCCTTGGCCTCCGGCGTCACCTTGAAGGGCATGTGCCGCATGCGGAGCCGGGGGTGGCCGCGCTCCTCGCCATAGGTGGTGGGCCCGCCCCAGTACTGTTCCAGGAACATCAGGAAACGGCGCTTCGCAGGCGCCAGGTCCTCTTCGGGATACATGGGGCGGAGGAGCGGATCGGTTGCCACTCCGTCGTAGAAGACGTCGATCAGCTTCACGAACGTTTCATGCCCGCCCACGGCATCGTAGAAGTTGTCGGTGTAGCCGGGCTTGCTGAACGGATCATTCTGCATCAGCTGCGGCCGTTGGGGTTCGATGGGGATTGTCATTCCTAGTCTCCGGCCTTCTGGTCAGTCTTCTTGGGTTCGGCCTGATCCGTGCCCTGGTCCGTGGTGCCGTCCTCCGACTCGTGCAGCGGCACGTAGTTGCCTTGCGAACGGTTGCCGACGCGCAGGATCTCGCCGTTGCGCAGGTACCAGATAGCGCCGTCGTCCGAACGTACGCGGGTGATGCGCAAACCCATTGACTCCACCACGCCAACAACCTCGCTGGTCTCGATCACGTCGCCGATTCCGTACTGGTCTTCAATGGTAATGAAGATCCCGGCCAGGAAGTCGCGGATCAGCTGCTGGGCACCGAAGCCGATGGCCACACCCAGGATGCCGACGCTCGTCAGCAGGGGTGCGATGTTAATGTCCAGGTTCTGCAGGACGTACATGCCGGTGATGATCACCACGAGCACGCCGACCACGCTGTTCAACAGCGAGCCGATGGTTTCCGCACGCTGGACGCGCCGTTCATGGTCCAGGGCCCTAAAGGCAGGGGCAGCCCATTTGAAGGTTGGCTTCTTGAAGAAGTTGCTGCCTGCCGCCACGCGCCTGGTGATCCGGGAAATCACGAACGTGGCTACCAGCCAGATGGCGACGCCAACGCCGAGGCTGATCACGATGCCCGTGACGCTGATGCCGTCCGGCTGGCTGGCGGAGTTTGGAAGGATCGACAACGTGCTGACCATAAGGGGGAAGTGCTCCTGCTGTTCTTCGGCTGCGCCGGGAAGGGATGCCGCAGCGCCGGTTACGCCCGGCGCGGAAGGCTCTGTTCTTCTTCAACACTATCGCCGTAGCGTCTGAACATGCGCATTCTTGTCCTCGGCGGAACGGCCTTCCTGTCCGCAGAAATTGCCCGCCAGGCGGTGGCGGCGGGACACGACGTCACCTGCCTTGCCCGTGGTTCCGCGGCGGCCCCGCCAGCGGGAACCACGTGGCTGAGGGAGGACCGTTCACTGGGCGCGAACGCCTACGCGGGCGCCAAGGGGGAGTGGGACGAGGTGGTTGAGGTGGCCCGGGACCCCGTCCCCGCCACCGAAGCCCTCGACGCCCTCGCGCACCGGGCAGCGCACTGGACGTTCGTTTCCAGTTGCTCCGTCTACGCCGACGCCTCGCTTGCGAACGAAACTGAGGACGCCGCGCTCCTGCAGCCCCTGGCGCCGGGAATTCCCTCCACTCCGGAGAATTACGGCGAATCGAAGGCGGCCATCGAGGCCGCCACCCTCGAAGCGGCAGGCGGGAAAGCCCACTTGTGCCGTGCCGGCCTGATCGGCGGCCCGGGGGACAGCTCGGACCGCTACGGCTACTGGCCCGCCCGCTTCGCCAGGGACAAGAATCCGGTGGTGGTTCCCGCGGCCGGTCATCATCCAACCCAGGTCATCGACGTCCGCGACCTTGCTGCCTGGGTCCTCAAGGCGGCCGGGAAGGGTGTCGCCGGAGCGTTGAACGCCCTGGGCGGGCAGGTAACCTTCGGGACGTATCTTGCCGCCGCCAGGGAAACCGCCGGCCACGACGGCGAGGTCCTTCCGGCGGAAGAAGAGTGGCTTGCGAACCAGGGCGTCAACTACTGGGCAGGCCCGGACTCCCTGCCGCTCTGGCTCCCGCCCGGGCATGAGGGCTTTATGGCGCGGAGCAACCGGGCAGCGGTCGCTGCCGGGCTTCAGCTGCGGCCTTGGCAGGAGACCCTGCAGGACACCCTGGCGGACGAACGCCGGCTCGGGCTGGACAGGCCGCGGAAGGCGGGACTGTCCCCCGGAACCGAGGCGCGCCTCGCCAAGAAGCTCTGAGTCCCGCTGCCCCAACTAGGGAGCGCTAAGTGTCGTTTTGGAGCTCCAAAACGACACTTAGCGCTACTTACTTGGGCATCAGGGCGCTAGCGTCACCGGTTCATGCTCCACCGGGAAGTTCACGCTGCGGGCGATGAAGCACACCTGGTTCGCCTCATGGTGGAGCCGGCCGGCCAGCTCCACCTGCGCAGCGTCAGCCACGGTCACCTGCGGCCGGAGCGTCACTCGCTCGAACTGGCCGCTGCCGTCCCGGTTCAGCCTCATCAGCCCGAAAGCCTCGTCCCGGTAAGCCGTGACCACCACGCCATGCTTCACGGCCACGTGCAGGAAAGAGAGCATATGGCACTGGGCAAGGGCCGCCAGGAGCAGCTGCTCCGGGTTGTACCGTTCCCGGTCTCCGTGGAAGGCGGGGTCCGCGGAGCCCTTGAGGACAGGGAGCCCCGGAATAAGGATGTCGTGGTCGCGCGAGTAGCCGCGATAGGACGCCGTCCCGCTGCCCGAGTTGCCCGTCCACTGGACCGTCAGCCCGTAGCGGTGCTCGTGCAGGCTCATGACGCAGGCACCGTTTCGCCGGGAAGGACATCCGCAGCGCGAGCACGCAGCGCCCGGGCGACGCCATCGCGGTTTTCCAGCATCATTCGCCGCAGAGCGGCGCTTGCGGGCGGAAGCGCCGCCAGGAAGCCGTCGGTCCGGTCCACGGTTGCCTGGGTGGTCAGCAGCGCAGGATAGAGTCCGACGACGATCTGCTGGGCCAGTGCGTGGGTGCGGGTTTCGACGATTCCCGGCACTGCCTCGAAGTACTTTTCGGCGTAGGGCTCCAGCAGGGACCGGTCCAGCACGCGCATGAAGCCGGTGACCGCTGAGCCCTGCAGTGCATTGGAGAGCTCGCCCTTGACCACAATGGATTCCCAGGCGGCTGCCTTCGCCTCCGGCGTGGGGATGGCGGCCTTTGCAAGGGCAGCGGCATTCTGGCCGCTGGAGGTGTTGTCCCGCGCAAGTTCCGCGTCGATTCCGTCCTGGCCGAGGCGTCCGCCCACCACAAGTGACGTGACCAGCTCCCAGCGCAGGTCCTGGTCAACAGTCAGCCCGTCCAGGACCAGGGCGCCGTCCAGGAGTCCCGCCACCTTGTCCAGCTGGGCGTCGCTGCCCGCCAGCAGCGCAAACGACTTCACGAACTGCAGCTGCGCGTCCGACCCGCCCGGCACCTGGGACGCCAGTTCCCACAGCCGGTCCGCCGCAGCCACCGCCGTCCGCTCGCGGTGTTCCTCGGCCACGTAGAAGTTCAGGGTGGTGGCAAGCTGGCGGAGCTGGACCAGGATCACCGAGGAATCGGATTCGGCGGCCACGTTGGCCAGGACCAGCTCCACGTACCGCCGTGCCGGGGTTTCGCCGTCGCGGGCAGCGTCCCACGCGGAGTTCCACACGAGCGTCCGTGGCAGGCTGTGGCTGAAGTCCTTCAGGTGGGCGGTCGCCGTCGCGAGCGACTTTTCGTCCAGCCGCACCTTGGCGTAGGCGAGGTCGTCGTCATTGACCAGGACCAGGTCCGGCCGGGCCAGCCCCACCAGCGACGGAACCTCCGTGCGTCCGCCGTCGACATCCAGTTCCTCGCGGTGCACCCGCTCAAGCTTGCCGGCGCCGTTGAGGTTGTAGAACCCCACGGCCAGCCGGTGCGGGCGGATGGTGGGCCACTCGTCCACGGCGGACTGGACGATGGCGAAGGACGTGAGCCTGCCCTCGCCGTCCACCTCAAGCTCCGGCTTCAGGGTATTGACGCCGGCGGTCTCCAACCACTGACGTCCCCAACCGTCCAGGTCGCGGCCGCTGGCTTTCTCCAGCTCCAGCAGCAGGTCGCCCAGTTCGGTGTTCTGCCATGAATGCTTGGCGAAGTACTCGCGCACACCGGCCATGAACTGGTCCGGGCCCACCCACGCCACCAGCTGGCGGAGCACCGACGCGCCCTTGGCGTAGGTGATGCCGTCGAAGTTGACCTCCACGTCCTGCAGGTCATTGATCTCGGCGAAGATGGGGTGCGTGGTGGGCAGCTGGTCCTGGCGGTAGGCCCAGGACTTCTCAACGGACGCGAACGTGGTCCAGGCGCTGGTGAACTCCGTCGCCTCGACGGCTGCGAGGTGGGACATGTACTCGGCGAAGGACTCGTTGAGCCACAGGTCGTTCCACCAGCGCATGGTTACCAGGTCGCCGAACCACATATGTGCAAGTTCGTGGAGGACGGTGATGGCCCGGCGCTCCACCTGCGCGTCGGTGACCTTGCTCCGGAAGACGTAGCCCTCCAGGATGGTCACCGCGCCGGCGTTTTCCATGGCGCCGGCGTTGAACTCGGGCACAAAGAGCTGGTCGTACTTCTCGAACGGGTAGGGGCAGCCGAACTGCGACTCGAAGAATTCAAAGCCCTGCCGGGTGAGTTCGAAGATGTTGTCAGCGTCCAGGTACTGCATCAGCGACTTCCGGGCGAAGACGCCGAGCGGGATGACGCGGCCGTCCGAGCTGGCCACCTCGCTGCGCACCGACTGGTAGGGGCCTGCGATCAGGGCCGTGACGTAGGAGGAGAGCCGGGGAGTGGGGGAGAAGGCCCACACAGAGCGGGCAGCGCCGTCGTCCCCTGCCGCGGCTTCCACGGGCGCCGGCGTGGGCGAGTTCGAGATGACGTCCCAGTGGGAGGGGGCGGTGACGGTGAACGTGAAGGTTGCCTTCAGGTCCGGCTGCTCGAAGACGGCAAACATCCTCCGCGCATCAGGGACCTCGAACTGCGTGTAGAGGTAGACCTCGTTGTCCACCGGGTCCACGAAGCGGTGGAGTCCCTCGCCGGTGTTCATGTATGGCGCGTCGGCCACCACCGTAAGTTCGTTGTGTTCCCCGAGCTCCGGGAGCTGGATCCTGACGCCGTCCGCCACCGTGGCCGGATCAAGGCTCCTGCCGTTCAGGGTGACGCTGTGCACCGCGCGAGTGACTGCGTCGATGAACGTTGAGGACCCCGGCGTGGCGCTGAACTTCACCGTGGTGGTGCTGCCAAAGACCTCTCCGCCCCGGGTCAGGTCCAGGCTGACGTCATACGAGTCAACGGCGATCAGGGCGGCACGTTCGCTGGCTTCAGCTCGCGTCAGATTCATACCTGGCAAAGTGGGGCCTCCAGAAAGGTTGCGCCGCCTGCTGGCGTGCCCAGCGGCGGCATTGATCATTCTTGCATCCCCCGGCCGTGGCCAGTAGCCCGGCACGCAGGTGCCGCTGCGGGAGGCGGGAAGCCGCCGGCGGGCGGTGGGAGTAGCGTTAATTCATGGGAAAGTTCATGGAGTCGGTGGACACGAAAGCCCTTCGGTTTGTGGTGGGGTTCCCGGTGCTGGTAGCGGCGGCCTTCGTGGTGTGCGCCTTCCTGCTCCGGCCGGACCTTCCGGAGCCGCTCGCCATCCGATGGACGGACGACGGCGGGGCCTCCTTCGCGCCCTTCGGCGCCTACGTCACGGCAGGAGCCTTGATGATCCTGGCCGGCGGCTGGCTGGTCCTCTTCCAGGCCGTGCCCATCAACAGGCCCGTGCTGATGCGCCGGATCATGATGGGCGCCGGGCTGTTCTTCACGCTCCTCGTCACCAGCGCCCTCGCTGCCGGGATTGTGGGACAGGCAGGGCTTGCGGACGCCCGTGAATCCCATGTGGACATGACCGTCCTGGCACTCGGAAGCGGGGCGGCCCTGTCGCTCGGCGTGATCGTGGCCTTTGCCTTCAAAGCTGACCAGCAGTGGTCACCGGATGACGACCGGGCCCTCCAGCTGGCCATCGCGAGGGAGGCGGACCCCGACCTGACGCGGGACGACATCCGGCTCTGGGTCCATGCCCGCAGTTCGGTGTTCGTCATGATCGCCATCGCATCGCTGTTTCCGGCTGCCCTCATCGCCGTTGCAGTGCCTTGGCTCGGTGCGCTCCTCGTGCTCCTCGCCGTGGTGGGCGCGGCGTTCCTGTTCGCGCGCATCAAAGCCGACCGCCGCGGCCTCAAAGTCCTGCTGGCCGGCATCGTGCCGGTCATGAACGTCCCGGCCGGAGCCATTTCAGTGGCCATCGCCGCCGAGGTGAAGGCCGCAGACTATGGCGGGTGGGGCTACCGGCACCACGGCGGTACTGCCGCCATGCTCGTCAGCAGCGGTCCCGCCGTCGTCGTCAGCAAAACCGACGGCCAGCGCCTCGCGGTGAGCGGGGGCAGTCCTGCCTCGGCGGCGAGGCTGGCCGAGGTACTGACGCGGGTTGCTGAAAGGGCCCGGCCCGGCGGCGGGGCCGCGCCGACGCCCGGCCAGCCGGAGTCCTAGTATTCTTGACCCTGTTGTCCTGACCCTGGCCTGCGCCGTCCCGGCCGGCTGCCGGCGCCCTCAACCGAACGGATTCTGCTCGTGACATCATCCCCTGCCTTCCCCCGGGTCCACATCGCCACCGACCATGCGGGCATGGAACTGAGCGCCCACCTGGTGTCCCACCTGACAGCCAAGGGCTACGAGGTGGTGGACCACGGTCCCAAGACCTACGACGCCCAGGACGATTACCCTTCTTTCTGCATCAATGCCGCCCTTGCCGTGGTTGCCGACCAGCAGGCAGGCATCCACGCCCTGGGCATCGTGCTGGGCGGCTCAGGCAACGGGGAGCAGATCGCCGCCAACAAGGTCAAGGGCGTCAGGGCCGCCCTTGCCTGGAACCACTCGACCGCCACACTCGCCCGCGAGCACAATGACGCCAATGTTGTTGCTGTCGGCGGCCGCCAGCACACGGTGGAGGAAGCGACCCGGCTGGTCGAGGCCTTCCTGACCGAGCCCTTCAGCAATGACGAGCGCCACGTCCGCCGCATCGGCAAGATCGCCGCCTACGAAGCAACCGGCGAGGTCATCGAGTAGTGCCCGAAGGGCATTCCGTCCGCCGCCTGGCGCGGCAGTTCGGGGACGTATTCGGCGGCCAGCGGCTCACTGTGTCCAGCCCACAGGGCCGGTTCAGCGGAGGCGCCGCGCTCCTGGACGGGCACACCCTGCTCGCGGCCGAGGCGCACGGCAAGCACCTGTTCCTGCACTTTGACAACACCCTGGTGCTGCATGTGCACCTGGGCCTGTACGGCGCCTGGAGTTTCGGCGGCGACAGCACGTTCGCCGGCTCCTCCAGCATCGGTGCCCCGCGCCGGGTGGGGGAGCGGGAGACGTTCCCGGACGCGAACGACGGCGACGGCGGCGGTAACAACGGGGACAGCGCCTATGCCGGTCCGCCGGACCCCGTGGGCGCCGTGCGGGTCAGGCTGGCCAGCAGCAACGGATGGGCTGACCTAAGGGGTGCCACCACCTGCGAGGCAATTACCGCGGCCGAGGCTGACGCCGTCCTCGCCCGGCTGGGGCCGGACCCGCTGCGGAACCTGCGGGGCGACGCCGGACGGTTTGCGGCCAATGTACAGGGCCGGAAAACCCCGGTGGCTGCGCTCCTGATGGACCAAAAGATCATCGCCGGGGTTGGCAACGTCTACCGCGCCGAGGTCCTTTTCCGCCGGCGTATCGATCCCTGGCTGCCGGGAACCGCACTGCCCGACGCCGAGGCACGCAGGCTGTGGCGCGACGTCGTGACGGTCATGAACGACGGCGTTGCCGACGGCCGCATCATCACCACGACGCCCAGGTACTGGTCCGGCAGCGGTAAACCAGCCGCGGCCGCTGTGAAAAGCGGGACTTTCCCCGCACGCGACAACGCCCATTACGTCTACAAGCGGGACGGGATGCCGTGCCGGGTCTGCGGCACCACGGTGCTGCTTGCCGAGATGGCGGGCCGCAAACTCTACTGGTGCCCGTACTGCCAGCAGTCCTAGGACAACGGGCACAGAACAACAAAGGCCCCTCTGACGAGGGGCCTTTGTTTATGGAGGGGACGACGGGAATCGAACCCGCGTAATCAGTTTGGAAGACTGAGGCTTTACCATTAAGCTACGTCCCCGGAAGAACTGCATCTGCAATATTAGCAGGCCTGCAACTCCGGGCTGGCTGTTCAAGCCGGATACAACTAAACCTAATCCATGGGCTACGTGTCAAATGTGCAAACAGGGCGCGGATCACCGTAGACTTGCCTGTGCACTAACGGGGTGTAGCTCAGCTTGGCTAGAGCGCCTGCTTTGGGAGCAGGAAGTCGCAGGTTCAAATCCTGTCACCCCGACTCTGCGGCCCGGACCACTCGGCCTGGACAAAACATTGCGTTTGCAGAAACCCATCCCACAATCCCAGGAGTACTTAGACCGTGAAGAGCGCTGTCGAGAACCTCACCCCTACGCGGGTCAAGCTCAATGTTGAGGTCCCCTTTGAGGAACTGAAGCCCAGCATCGACTCGGCCTACAAGACCGTTGCTTCGCAGATCCAGGTCCCGGGCTTCCGTAAGGGCAAAGTCCCCGCCAAGCTCATCGACCAGCGCGTCGGCCGCGGCTACGTCCTGGAGACCGCCATCAACGAAGGCCTCAACGGCTGGTACCAGGCCGCTGTGCAGGAATCCGGCATCCGCCCCCTGAGCCGCCCCGAGGTTGAGATCACCGAGGTCCCGGACCCCACCGCAACGGACGGCGGACTGAAGTTCGCTGCCGAGGTGGACGTCCGCCCCGAAATCGAACTCCCGGACTACGCCGGAATCAAGGTTGAGGTTGCGGCGGCCACCTCCTCCGACGAGGACGTGGACAAGGCCCTCGACGAACTGCGCGGCCGCTTCGGCACGCTCAAGTCCGTGGACCGCCCCGCCGCGGACGGCGATTTCCTCACCATCGACATCACTGCCAGCATCGACGGCGAAGAGGTTGATTCCGCTTCCGGCCTGTCCTACCAGGTGGGTGCCGGCACCATGCTCGACGGGCTCGACGAAGCCGTCACCGGGCTCAGCGCTGATGAGGACGCCATCTTCGACACCACCCTGGTGGGCGGCGACCACGCCGGCGAAGCCGCCCAGGTCAAGGTCGTCGTCAAAGCCGTCAAGGAGCGCGAACTCCCCGAGGCAAACGACGACTTCGCCCAGCTCGCTTCCGAGTTCGACACCCTCGCCGAACTGCGCGAAGACCTGGCCAAGCAGGCCGCGGACTCCAAGGTTGTGGAGCAGGGCGTCGAGGCCCGCGACAAGGTCCTGGACAAGCTCGTTGAGCTCGTTGAGGTCCCCGTTCCGGACTCCGTCGTTGAAGAGCAGCTCGAAGCCCACTTCAAGGAGGGCAGCGGACACGGTGAAGGCGAGCACGACACCGAGGAGCACCGCGAAGAGGTCCGCGCCAACACGGCCCGCGCCTTCCAGAACGAAATCATCCTCGACGCCATTGCCGAGAAGGAAGAAGTCAATGTCAGCCAGAACGAGCTGATCGACTACATCGTCACCACCGCCAGCCAGTACGGCATGGACCCGAACCAGTTCGCCCAGATCATCGACCAGAGCGGCCAGGTTCCCATGATGGTTTCCGAGGTCCGCCGCCGCAAGGCCCTGGCCGTCGTGCTGGGCCAGGCTGAGGTCACCGACACCGAGGGCAAGGCCGTGGACCTGAGCGACTTCGTCCGTCCCGGCGGCGAAGAGGAAGCTCCCGCAGCCGAAGCTGCCGAGGCGGAGGCTGAGGCCGTAGAGGCAGCCGCTGAGGAAGACAAGGCAGAGGCCAAGGCCTAGGCCTGAGAGCCACTGTGTGAACGGCCCCCGGATCATTGGATCCGGGGGCCGTTTGCCTTGGATCCTGATGCTCCGAACAGGCCCCGCCGATCGTGCGCCGTCAGCGAACAGCCGCGGATGCGCGAACAAAACAGCCCTGAAACCGGTTAGTGTCCAAGTAGTGATTTTCAGTGATGTCACCGTCACCAGCGAGAGGTAAGTACACATGTCACAGCACCCTGAGTCCCCCCGGATGGCGACTGTCGATCCCGCAGCCCAGGACAACTACATCTACAACCGGCTCCTGAAAGAGCGGATCATCTGGCTGGGCTCAGAGGTGCGTGACGACAACGCCAATGCCATCTGCTCGCAGCTGCTGCTCCTGTCCGCCGAGAACCCGGACAAGGACATCTACCTCTACATCAACTCCCCGGGCGGCTCGGTGACGGCAGGCATGGCCATCTACGACACCATGCAGTTCATCCCCAACGACGTCGTCACGGTAGCCACCGGCCTGGCCGCCTCGATGGGACAGTTCCTGTTGTCCTCCGGCACCAAGGGCAAGCGGTACGCCACTCCGAACGCCCGCGTCCTGATGCACCAGCCGTCGGGCGGCATCGGCGGCACGGCTTCGGACATCAAGATCCAGGCCGAGCTCATCCTGCACATGAAGAAGGTCATGGCCGAGCTGACTGCCGAGCAGACCGGGCAGACCGTTGAAACCATCCTCAAGGACAACGACCGTGACAAGTGGTTCACAGCCACCGAGGCCCTGGAATACGGCTTCTTCGACAAGATTGCGGCCCACGCCGGTTCCGTTTCCGGCGGTGGCGGAACCGCAAATGGTTCGTCCGGCGAACCGGCATCCGAGAAGTAACCCGGCATTTAGAACACTAGATCAGGAGCACCAAAAATGACCTACAACTTCGGATCGACTGCCGGTAACCTCCCGACCAGCCGCTACGTCCTGCCCCAGTTCGAAGAGCGCACGCCGTACGGCTTCAAGCGCCAGGACCCCTACACCAAGCTCTTCGAGGACCGCATCATCTTCCTCGGCGTCCAGGTGGATGACGCCTCTGCCGATGACGTCATGGCACAGCTGCTGGTCCTTGAATCCACCGACCCGGACCGCGACATCACCCTGTACATCAACTCGCCCGGCGGTTCGTTCACGGCCATGACGGCGATCTATGACACCATGCAGTACATCCGTCCGGAGATCCAGACGGTGTGCCTGGGCCAGGCTGCAAGCGCCGCGGCGGTCCTGCTGGCGGCGGGTACTCCCGGCAAGCGCCTTGCCCTGCCCAACGCCCGGGTCCTGATCCACCAGCCGGCACTGTCCGGCGGCCAGGGCGGACAGGCTTCAGACCTGGAGATCCAGGCAGCCGAAGTCATGCGCATGCGCTCCTGGCTCGAGGACACCCTGGCCCACCATTCGGGACGGACCTCGGAGCAGGTCAACAACGACATCGAGCGCGACAAGATCCTGACCGCCGAAGAAGCACAGGCGTACGGCCTGATCGACCAGGTCCTGGACTCACGCAAGATCAAACCGCAGGCAATCACAAGGTAGCGGGAAAGCAAAGCGCCGGTGGCGCCAATCATTTGGCACCACCGGCCTTTTCCTTCCACCCTCGGACGCGAATGTGACCTAGAGTGGATGTTGTCACAACCGGTCCACGCAGGCTGGTGGAGATTCCAGCAACGGTGCAAGGCTGCCAGGCAGCAAGATACTAAGGGGTTCACATATGGCTCGGATTGGCGAGAGCACGGATCTGCTGAAGTGCTCTTTCTGCGGAAAGAGCCAGAAGCAGGTGCGCAAGCTCATAGCCGGGCCCGGTGTCTACATCTGCGATGAGTGCATTGAGCTTTGCAACGAGATTATCGAAGAGGAACTGGCGGAAGTCGCCGATCTGGGCAGCTTCGAACTGCCCAAACCCCGTGAGATCTTCGATTTCCTGCAGGAATACGTCATCGGCCAGGAGCCGGCGAAGCGTTCCCTCGCCGTCGCTGTCTACAACCATTACAAGCGGATCCAGGCCGGCCATGCGCCCAAGTCGGGGAGCCTCGCTGACGGCGGCCACCACGACGACGTCGAGATCGCCAAGTCCAACATCCTCCTGATCGGCCCCACGGGCTGTGGCAAGACCTACCTCGCCCAGACCCTCGCCCGCCGCCTGAACGTGCCCTTTGCGGTAGCCGATGCCACGGCCCTGACCGAGGCCGGCTACGTTGGCGAAGACGTGGAGAACATCCTCCTCAAGCTCATCCAGGCCGCCGACTACGACGTCAAGAAGGCTGAGCAGGGCATCATCTACATTGATGAGATCGACAAAATTTCCCGCAAGAGCGAGAACCCCTCCATCACCCGCGACGTTTCCGGCGAAGGCGTCCAGCAGGCGCTCCTGAAAATCCTGGAAGGCACGGTGGCGTCCGTCCCGCCGCAGGGCGGCCGGAAGCACCCGCACCAGGAATTCATCCAGATCGACACCACCAATGTCCTCTTCATCGTGGCAGGTGCTTTTGCCGGCCTGGAGGACATCATTGGCTCAAGGTCCGGCCGGAAGGGCATCGGTTTTGGCGCGCCGCTCAATGATGCCAGCAAGAAGGTGGATTCCTACGGTGAAGTGATGCCCGAGGACCTGCTGAAATTCGGCCTGATCCCCGAGTTCATCGGCCGCCTCCCGGTGATCACCACCGTCTCCAACCTGGACCGCGACGCCCTGATCCAGATCCTGTCCACCCCTAAGAACGCCCTGGTGAAGCAGTACCAGAAAATGTTCCAGATCGACGGCGTGGAGCTGGTTTTCGATGAAACCGCCCTCAACGCGATCGCCGAGCAGGCCCTGGAACGCGGCACCGGTGCCCGCGGACTGCGGGCCATCATGGAGGAAGTGCTGCTTCCCGTGATGTTCGACCTCCCCAGCCGCGAAGACGTTGCCAGCGTGGTCATCACCGAGGACGTTGTGCTGAAGGGCGTCGAGCCAACCATCATTCCCCACGTCGCCAAGCGCCGTAAGTCTGCCTGACTCCCGGCCGGGCCTGGTTACCAGCAGTACCCCGTAAACGCCGTGGCTGCCCCGCGCCACCGCAACCAGCGAAGGAATTCCCCATGACTGAGCCTGCTAAGAACAAGGCCGACTTCTGGTTCGATCCGCTGTGCCCGTTCGCGTGGATCACCTCGCGTTGGATCGGTGAAGTGGAGGCCGTCCGCGACATTGCGACAGAGTGGCACGTCATGAGCCTGGCCGTCCTCAACGAAGGCCGCGACCTTGAACCTTCCTACCGCGAATCCATGGATAACGCCTGGGGCATAGTCCGCGTCATCATCGCTGCCCAGGAGGAACACGGCAAGGACACGGTCAAGGCACTCTACGACGCCATGGGCACGTTGATCCATGAACAGGGCGAAAAGGACCGCGACACTGTGATCCGCAAAGCGCTTGCGGAGTGCGGCCTTCCCGCAACACTGGCCGGCGCCGCGACCACGGACGCCTACGACCGCCAGCTCCGGGCCAGCCACGGGGAAGGCATCTCGCTGGTGGGCCAGGACGTTGGAACGCCCGTGGTGGCCTTCAACGGGACGGCTTTTTTCGGTCCCGTGCTCACCCGGATCCCGCGGGGCGAGGAAGCCGGCAAGCTGTGGGACGCCACCACTGTGATTGCTTCCTACCCGCACTTCTTCGAACTGAAGCGGAGCAGGACCGAACGCCCCGAATTCAACTAGGCACGGCCCTTCCGGAAACCCCGGAGGGAGCGGCAAGAGCCCCCGCAGAACTACTCGGTTGTAGTTCTGCGGGGGCTCTTGCGCATAGCGGTGGCCGGGACAACAATAGTTCTTACCCACTTCGAAAGAAGCGGGACGCAGAAACCAAAGATTCAGTGATATGCATTCGACGCAGCCATCGGCAAAGTCAGGATGCAAGCTACTAGTGACGAACGTAGGAAGACCTGAAGATCAGCGGATTCTGCCAGACCATCAAGACGTCACCGGATGGCCGAAAAGTCGAAGCCCCACCAACGGCAAAACGCTGATGGGGCTTCCCCTTTGCCCAAAAACAGGGCCACGGTAGCTATGCTTTCGCGGGCTCCTCAGTGGGGGCCAGCTCTACATCGGTGACGCTCAGTTCGCCCTCGCCCACCACTATTGAAATTTCGCGGGCATTGGAGGCGGCCTTCAGGTCGGCCAGGCCGGCATTCAGTTGCCCGGCGAGTCCAGCCGGAGCCGTGATGGTGGCAGTCAGGACCTCTGTGCGCTGCTTCACCTTCGCCTCGGATTTGGCCTTCCGGACACCGCTGAGGGCAACACCAACCGTTGCGAGCATGGTGGTGTCGCCACCCGGCACCGCCAGGGCGGCCGGCCACGCGGCACGGTGGACCGAGCCCTTGCGCCACCAGCTCCACACCTCTTCGGTGGCGAACGGCAGGAACGGCGCGAAGAGCCGCAGCAGGGCGTCCAGCGTGGTGGCCAGCGCTGCCAGCACCGAGGCCTGCTCCGCGGCGCCCGCTGCGCCGTAAGCCCTGTCCTTGATGAGCTCCACGTAGTCGTCGGTGAACTGCCAGAAGAAGCTCTCCGTGATCTGCAGCGCCCGTGCGTAGTCGTAGTTCTCGAAGGCCTTCGTGGACTGGGCCACAACCTCGGCGAGCTGCGCCAGGACCGCACGGTCCAACGGATTGGTGAGGACGGAAAGGTCCGCCGACAGCACCGAGTCCTCTGTGGCGCCCAGGTTCAGGACGAACTTGGAGGCATTGAGCAGCTTGATGGCCAGGCGGCGGCCGATCTTCATCTGGGCGATCTCGTAGGCGGTGTCCGCGCCGAGCTTGGCAGAAGCGGCCCAGTACCGGACAGCGTCCGAGCCGTATTCGTCCAGCACGTCGGTGGGCACCACCACGTTGCCCTTGGACTTGGACATCTTCTTCCGGTCCGGGTCCAGGATCCAACCGGAGATGGCGGCGTGCTTCCACGGCGCGCTGTTTTCCAACGCGTCCGCGCGCACCACAGAGGAGAACAGCCAGGTCCGGATGATGTCGTGGCCCTGGGGCCGGACGTCAAACGGGAAGACCTTGGCGAAGAGGTCCTCGTCGCGCTTCCAGCCGCCCACGATCTTTGGAGTCAGGGAGGAAGTGGCCCAGGTGTCCAGGATGTCCGCGTCACCGGTGAAGCCGCCGGGAACGTCGCGCTGGCTTTCGGTGAAGCCGGGGGCGGCGTCCGCTGCCGGGTCCACGGGCAGCTGCTCGTCGGAGGGCACGATGGGGGAGTCGTAGTCCGGGTTGCCGTCGGCGTCCAGGGGGTACCAGACGGGGATGGGCACGCCGAAGAAGCGCTGGCGGGAAACCAGCCAGTCACCGTTCAGGCCTGAAATCCAGTTCTCGTAGCGGGAACGCATGAAGGCAGGATGGAAGTCGATCTCCTGGCCACGGGCAATAAGCCGCTCCCGGCGGTCCTCATCGCGGCCGCCGTTGCGGATGTACCACTGGCGGGACGTGACCACTTCCAGGGGCTTGTCGCCTTTTTCGTAGAAGTTCACGGGATGCATGATCTTCTTGGGCTCGCCCTCGAGCAGGTCCGCCGCGGCGAGGAGCTTCACCACCTCTTCCTTGGCGCTGAAGACCGTCTTGCCGGCAATTGCGGCGAAGGCCTCACGGCCGGCATCGGTGGTGATCCACTCGGGAGCCTCGCTGATGATCCGGCCGTCCCGGCCAACGATGGCGCGGGTGGGCAGCTGAAGTTCGCGCCACCAGGTGACGTCGGTCAGGTCACCGAACGTACACACCATGGCAATGCCGGAGCCCTTGTCCGCCTTGGCGAGCGGGTGCGCCTTCACCTCAACCTCGACGCCGAAGACGGGTGACGTGACCTTCTTGCCGAACAGCGGCTGGTACCGTTCGTCGTCGGGATTCGCCACCAGCGCGGCGCAGGCTGCCAGCAGTTCGGGACGGGTGGTCTCGATATGGATCTTCTGTCCGTCCTCGGTGAAGAACGGGTAGCGGTAGTAGGCGCCGGGGACCTCGCGGTCCTCAAGTTCGGCCTGGGCCACGGCTGTACGGAACGTTACGTCCCAGAGGGTGGGCGCCTCGGCCATGTAGGCGTCGCCCGCCGCCAGGTTGGCCAGGAACGCGCGCTGCGAGACTGCCCGCGAGTTGTCGTCGATGGTGCGGTATGTCAGATCCCAGTCCACGGACAGGCCCAGTGTCTGGAAGAGGTTTTCGAAGACCTTCTCGTCCTCAACCGCCAGCTCCTCGCAGAGCTCGATGAAGTTGCGGCGGGAGACGACGTCGAAGTCCCGCTGGTTCTTCGCAGGTTGCGCCGGCGGCCGGTAGCCAGGGTTGTACGGGATGGAGGGGTCGCAGCGGACGCCGTAGAAGTTCTGGACACGGCGTTCGGTGGGCAGGCCGTTGTCGTCCCAGCCCATGGGGTAAAAGACGTTTTTGCCGGTCATGCGCTGGTAGCGCGCCAGCACGTCAGTCTGAGTGTAGGAGAACATGTGCCCCACGTGCAGTGAACCGGAAGCGGTGGGCGGGGGAGTGTCGATCGAGTAGACCTGGTCCCGGGTTGTCTCCCGGTTGAACTTGTAGGTTCCCTCGGCTAGCCAGCGCTGCGTAAGGGCAGCCTCGAGGCCCTCGAGGGCCGGCTTGTCCGGAACGTTGATGGGGGCGGTGGTGGGCGTGTCTGTACCCTGTTTGTCTTCAGCCATCTGCCAATTGTTTCATGTCCCGCCCCGTCCGCCCGCCTCGCGTCCACGAGGCGCCGGCCGGCGCGTTGGTTCATCCGGCGACTCATCAGGAGGCGGCCGTCCGGTGGCCCCCGCTAGGGTGGTGCCATGACTGACGTTTCACAGAAAAAAGCAGCAGTGGTGACCGGCGCAAGCAGCGGAATCGGGGAGGCCACTGTCCGTGCCCTCGCGGCGGACGGGTGGACCGTGTTTGCCGTGGCGCGCCGCGCGGACCGCCTCGCCGCCCTGGCGGAGGAAACGGGTGCAGTCGCCGTCCCTGCCGACATTTCGGAGGACGACGACGTGTCCCGGCTTGTGGCGCAGGTCGCCGAAGCGGGCGGCATCGACACGCTGATCAACATCGCCGGCGGTGCCCGGGGCGCCGACACCATCGGTTCGGCCGACACTGGGGACTGGGAGTGGATGTACCGGGTCAACGTGCTGGGCACCATGAAACTCACCCGGGCCTTCCTGCCGATGCTGCGCGCCAACGGCGAAGGGACCGTACTCAACCTGACCTCCACGGCCGGGCTCGCAGCCTATGAAGGCGGTGGCGGCTACAACGCGGCGAAATTCGCCCAGCACGCACTGACGGGTGCCCTCCGCCTGGAGGAGGCCGAGCACAACGTCCGGGTCATCGAGGTGGCACCCGGGCTGGTCCAGACCGAGGAGTTTGCTTTGAACCGGCTCGGTGACCGGCAGGCTGCGGACAAGGTCTACCAAGGGGTGGAGAAACCGCTCACTGCAGGTGACGTGGCCGGAGTGGTGCGGTACGCCGTGAGCGTTCCGCACCACGTCAACCTCGACCAGATCGTCATCCGGCCGGTGGCCCAGGCAGCCAACCACAAGCTGATCCGCAAGAACTGACCGCTGGAACGCTGCCGGGAACCCCATGGCCGCGGGGCTCCAGGGATCAGCCCGCGGGGACGCCAAGGACCGCCGTGACCGCCGCATGGTCGCTGCCGGCTACCCGGTGCACCGCGTAGCCGGAGCTCCCCACATCCGGGCTGGTCACCACGTGGTCGATGGTGATGCCGGGCAGCAGCTGTCCGTCCATGGGCCAGGTGGGCACCAGCCGTGCGCCGGCCGCCACGCCCACGTCCACAAGTCCCGGACCCTCCCCGCCGCGCAGGAGGCTGCGGAACTCGGCGTGGTCGTAGGTGGCGTTGAAGTCTCCGATGAGGAGCCTGCTCCCGCCGCCGGCGGCCACCCTTCCGATTGCGGCCAGGTCGCTGCGCCACTGCCGTGCCATGTGCTCCACGGGCGCCCTGGCGTGGACATTGATCACTTCCAGCACCCCTGCCTTGCCCTGTGACGTGACGGTAACCCGGACGATCGGCATCGGGAACGCAGTGCCGGGAACCCGTCCGGCCTCCTCAAGGGGAAACCGCGAGTACAGGGCGCTGCCACCGGCGTTTTTGGCAGGTTCGGTCGCGCTTTCCGGCAGCAGCGTGTCCAGGCCTTCGGCAGCCAGGCGCTCCTGGAACGCCTGGGAATGCTCCTGGACGGCCAGCACATCGATCCGGTTCTCCTGCACCAGGCGGACAACCGTGCGGGCATCGGCCTGGCCCAGCTTCGAGTTGAAACTCATGACCCGTAACTCCACGGTCGGCCCGTCGCCGGTAACCCGCTTGCCTGCCTGGAGCGGGAAGAGCCAGAAGGCCAGGCAGGCCAGCAGCGCCGAGCTGACGGCAGCATGCCAGCGGTTCCGGCCCAGCACGGCCAGCAGGAGGGCCGCTCCGGCCGGCGCCGCCAGCCACGGAGTGAAGGCCAGCAGCTGGATTATGCCCACCGGCCACGCGGCAGGGATTGCGCGAAGGATGGACAAGCCCACCAGCGGCACCATCAGGAGGAACCAAAGCCATGCGTATGCCTTGCCCGGGCGCAATGCTGCCCGAAGCCGTGCAGAGTTGGCCATGTGCTTGAGTCTAGGCATCTGGCCGTTGTTGCGCAGCAGGGTTTGCACGCCCCGGTGCCGGAATGGCGATGGACCGGCGGCGATAGTAGACTCAGAGATGGCTATGACCCGGCAATCACCGGTGAGCTTCCGGAAGAACACGCGAACTGCCGTCACGGGGTCCGCGCCAGTAGAACCGGACGGGTAAGCCCGTCACAGCAGTCAATGAGCGGCCGGCGTGGCGCCTGTTCCTTTCGGGGAACACGCAACGCCGGTAAGTGAGGTGGTACCGCGGCAAGCGTGGGGTCCGGCGGACAACACGGCAAACCGTCCTCGCATCCTGAACGGAACAAGACGGCGCAGGCCGGCAGTTCGCCAAGCTCAACCCAGGATGTCGACATGACGTATTACCCCAAGGCCTCAGCCTCCACTTCTGCCAGCGCGTCGTCCAGCGGCGGTGCCGCTGTTTCCGCCTCCGTGAAGTTTCCGGAGATCGAAGAGCGCATCCTGAAGTACTGGGACCAGGACGGCACCTTCCAGGCCAGCATCGACCAGCGCAGCGCGGATGCCCCCGGCGGCGAGCCCGGCAGCAACGAGTTTGTCTTCTACGATGGACCTCCCTTCGCCAACGGACTGCCGCACTACGGGCACCTGCTGACCGGCTACGCCAAGGACCTGGTAGGCCGCTACCAGACCCAGCGCGGCAAGCGCGTGGAGCGCCGTTTCGGTTGGGACACCCACGGCCTGCCCGCCGAACTTGAGGCCATGAAGCAGCTGGGCATGACGGACAAGACCCAGATCGAAGCCATGGGCATCGACAAATTCAATGACGCCTGCCGCGCCTCCGTAATGAAGTACGCCGACGAGTGGCGCGATTACGTGACCCGCCAGGCACGCTGGGTGGACTTCGACAACGACTACAAGACCCTCAACGTGGAGTACATGGAGTCCGTCCTGTGGGCGTTCAAACAGCTGCACGAAAAAGGCCTCACCTACAACGGCTACCGGGTCCTTCCGTACTGCTGGAAGGACGAAACACCGCTGTCCAACCATGAGCTGAGGATGGATGACGACGTCTACAAGAACCGCCAGGACCAGACGGTCACCGTGACCTTCCCCATCATCGCGGGGGAATCGGAGCTGTCCCGGCAGTTGGCCGGCGTGCAGGCGCTCGCCTGGACCACCACGCCCTGGACGCTGCCCACCAACGCCGCACTCGCCGTCGGCCCTTCCATCACCTACGCCGTGCTGCCCGCCGGCCCGAACGGGATCAAGGCTGCCTCCTCGGAGGCGCCTGTCACGGGAAGCTTCCTGCTTGCGGCCGACCTGGTGGGCAACTACGCCAAGGACCTGGGCTATGAGGATTTCGAGGCTGCCCAGGCCGCGGTGGTGTCTACCCACACCGGCGCGGAATTGGAGGGGCTTAAGTACCAGCCGCTGTGGCGGGACTTCGCAGACAACGAAAAATACGGCATGGAGAACGCGTGGCGGTTCCTGGTTGCCGATTACGTCACCACCACTGACGGCACCGGCATCGTCCACCAGTCCCCTGCCTACGGCGAGGATGACCAGAAGGTGTGCGAGGAGGCCGGCATTCCGGTGATCCTCTCCGTGGACGAGGGCGCAAATTTCCTGCCCCTTTTCAAGCACGGGGACCTGCACGACATCGCGGGCCTGCAGGTGTTCGAGGCCAACAAGCCCATCACGCAGGTGCTGCGCGCCCAGGGACGCTTGGTCCGCCAGGCAAGCTATGAGCACAGCTACCCGCACTGCTGGCGGTGCCGCAACCCCCTGATCTACCGTGCTGTGTCCTCCTGGTACGTGGAAGTCACCAAGTTCAAGGACCGCATGTCCGAGTTGAACCAGGAGATCAACTGGATCCCGGGCAACGTCAAAGACGGCCAGTTCGGCAAGTGGCTGGAGAACGCCCGCGACTGGTCCATCAGCCGCAACCGCTACTGGGGCAGCCCCATCCCCGTGTGGCAGTCCTCCGACCCCGAATACCCCCGCACCGACGTCTACGGCTCGCTGGCCGAGATCGAAGCGGACTTCGGCCGGCTGCCGCTGAACAAGGACGGCCAGGTGGACCTGCACCGCCCGTTCATCGACGAACTGACCAGGCCCAACCCGGACGATCCCCGAACCCCCGAAGAGGGCCAGTCCGTCATGCGCCGCGTGGAGGATGTCCTGGACGTCTGGTTCGATTCGGGTTCCATGCCCTACGGCCAGGTGCACTACCCGTTCCAGAACGAGGCCTGGTTCGACACCCACAACCCCGCCGACTTCATCGTGGAATACATCGGCCAGACCCGCGGCTGGTTCTACATGCTGCACATCCTGTCCACCGCACTCTTCGACAGGCCGGCCTTCCGCAACGTCATCAGCCACGGCATCGTGCTGGGCTCGGACGGGCAGAAGATGTCCAAGAGCCTGCGCAACTACCCGGACGTCTCCGAGGTCCTGGACCGCGACGGCTCCGACGCCATGCGCTGGTTCCTGATGTCCAGCCCGATCCTGCGCGGCGGCAACCTGGTGGTCACCGAGCAGGGAATCCGCGACGGCGTCCGCCAGGTCATCCTGCCGCTGTGGAACGTGTACAGCTTCTTCACGCTCTACACCAATGCCTCCAATGGCGGCTCAGGCTACGACGCGAAGCTGCGCTACGACGGTTACGACGACACCCTGGACCAGTACCTGCTGGCCAACACCGGCGACCTGGTCCGCAATATGACCGCCCAGCTCGACAGCTATGACATCTCCGGCGCCTGCGACGAACTGCGCAGTTACCTGGATATGCTCACCAACTGGTACGTTCGCCGGAGCCGGCAGCGGTTCTTCGACGAGAGCGTCGACGCCTTCGACGCTCTCTACACCGCGCTGGAAACCGTTGCGCGCGTGGCTGCGTCCCTGCTGCCGCTCGTTTCCGAGGAGATCTGGCGCGGCCTCACGGGCGGCCGCTCCGTGCACCTGGCCGACTGGCCGGACGCCGGGCTGTTCCCGGCCAACCCGGGACTGGTCGAGGCGATGGACAAGGTCCAGCAGATCTGCTCCACCGGGTCCTCGCTCCGCAAGGCAGCCAACCTGCGCGTGCGCCTCCCGCTGCAGGAACTCACGGTAGTGGCACCCGGTGCAGGCGCCCTGGAAGGCTTTGCCGCCGTCGTCGCCGATGAACTGAACCTGCGTTCGGTCCGCCTGCTCGACGCAGAGGCCGCCTCCCCGGAGGAGTTCGGCATCGAGCAGAAGCTTGTGGTTAACGCCCGGGCTGCAGGACCGCGGCTGGGCAAGAACGTACAGCAGGCCATCAAGGGCTCCAAGTCCGGGGACTGGTCCGTCAGCGAAGCAGGCGTGGTCACCGCGGGCGGCCTTGAGCTTGAGCCGCAGGAATACATCCTTGAGACCGTCGTGGCTGAAGCCGCAGAAGGTGCCGGCTCACGTGCAGCCGCTGTCCTTCCCGGTGGCGGCTTCGTTGTCCTGAACACCGAGGTCACCCCGGAACTGGAAGCCGAGGGACTGGCCCGGGACATGGTCCGCGCCATCCAGCAGGCCCGCAAGGATGCCGGGCTGAACGTCAGCGACCGGATCCGGACCACGGTAACTGCCCGGCAGAACGTCGTCGACGCACTGCTCGCCAACGCCGACCTGGTCAAGGGCGAGACCCTCACCGTTGACCTGATGGCAGAACCTTCGGACGCCGCCGAGCCGGCTGTCGCCGTCGAAAAAGTAGAGGCCTGATCCATGACTGACGAATTCTCCGTGGAGAGCGTTTACGCCGAACTGCTGGGCCGGGCGCCGGAAAATAAGATGGAGCCGCGCCTCGAGCCGCTGTTCCGCGCCATGGACGTGCTGGGAGAACCCAACAAGGCGTTCCCGATCATCCACGTGACCGGCACCAACGGCAAGACCTCCACCGCCCGCATGATCGAATCGGTGCTGAGGGCCCATGGCCTCAGCACCGGACGGTACACCAGCCCGCACCTGTCCAAGGTCACTGAGCGGATCAGCATCGACGGCCACCCGGTTCCGGACGAGACCTTCGTCCGGATCTGGGACGAAATCCGTCCCTACCTGCAGATCGTGGATTCCGAGCTTGAGGCCGCGGGCCAGCCCCGGCTCACGTACTTCGAATGCCTCACCATCCTGGGCTTCGCGATCTTCGCGGACCAGCCGGTCAACGTGGCCGTCATCGAGGTTGGCCTGGGCGGGATCACCGATGCCACCAACGTGGGCGACGGCCAGGTCTCCGTCATCACGCCCATTTCCCTCGACCACACGGACCTGCTGGGCGACACCACCGAGGACATCGCCCATGAGAAGGCCGGCATCATCAAGCCGGGCGGCTACCTTATCAGCGCCGCCCAGCCCCTGGACGCGGCACAGGTCCTGCTGGAGAAGGCAAAGGACGTGGGCGTGCCGTTCCGTTTCGAAGGCGTGGAATTCGGCGTTGAGTCCCGGACTGTGGCGGTGGGCGGGCAGATGGTGAGCATTCAGGGCCTCGCCGGCCGGTACCCGGAGCTGCTGGTCCCGCTGCACGGCGCCCACCAGGCACAGAACGCCGCGGTGGCCGTGGCCGCGATTGAGGCATTCTTCGGGGGCGAAAAGGAACTCGACTTCGACGTGCTGCAGGAAGGCTTCGCCAACGTGACGTCGCCGGGCCGGCTTGAGGTGGTGCGGACCGCGCCCACCATCATTGTGGATGCTGCCCATAACCCGGACGGCATCAAGGCATCCGCTGCCGCCCTGCAGGAAGCCTTCAACTTCACCAGGCTGGTTCCGGTTGTGGGGGTGCTGAAGGAAAAGGATGCTGAGGAGATCCTCCGGCAGCTCAAGGAATCGCTCGGCGGGATTGCGGAGGAATTCTGCTTCACCCAGTCGAACTCCCCGCGGGCAGTGCCTGCCGCGGAACTGGCCGAACTCGCGGTTGAGCTTGGCTTCGGCGAGGACAACGTGCACATCGCGGAGAAGCTTGACGACGCACTGGAGTGGGCAGTGGAACGCGCCGAAGCCAACGACGACCTGTCAGGGGGAGTCCTGGTGACTGGCTCCATCACCCTGGTTGCCGAGGCCCGGATCCTGCTCGGAAAGACGGAGGCCTGAGTGGCCAGGCTGACCAAAGCCCAGCGTGAATGGCACCCGGGCATGCCCAGGAAGCGCCGCTCCACCAAGGTGATGTTCGCGTCCACCGTGCTGCTGCTGGAAGCCTTCGTCATGTTCTTCGCTACCCTGGCGGTGTTCGGACTGCGCCGCGGGGAGTTCCCGCCGGCCCTCATCCTGGGTGTGGGGATCGGGCTCAGTGTTGTGATGATCGTGGCCTGCGCCTTCCTCACGAGGCCTTGGGGCATCGGGCTGGGCTGGATCCTGCAGCTCGTCCTGGTCCTCACCGGCATCTTCGAGCCCGCCATGTTCCTGGTGGGCGCCCTGTTCGCAGCCGCATGGTGGTACGGCATCCGCACCGGAATCCGGCTTGACCGCGAGGCCGGGGAGCGCGCCCGCGAGCAGGCGGAGTGGGAGGCCGCGCACCCGGACCAGGCGGCCGGACCGGGAGAGCAGCCGCAGTCCCCGTAAGCAAGTTCCTGTAGGCAAGTCCCCGTAGACTTGTCCCCGAAACCCATCCCAACGCATTGGAGCAGTCGTGACCACTGAGCGCACCCTCGTCCTGATCAAGCCCGACGGCGTCGCCCGTAACCTGACCGGCGCCATCCTGGCCCGGATCGAAGCCAAGGGCTACACCCTGGCCGAACTCAAGAAGGTAGACGCCTCGCGCGAACTCCTGGAACAGCACTATGAGGAGCACGTGGGCAAGCCCTTCTACGAGCCCTTGGTGGAATTCATGCTCAGCGGCCCTGTTGTTGCAGCCATCTTCGAGGGCCACCGGGTCATCGAGGGATTCCGCTCCCTGGCCGGCACCACCGATCCCACCACGGCGGCCCCCGGTACCATCCGCGGCGATTTCGGCCGTGACTGGGGCCTGAAGGTCCAGCAGAACCTGGTGCACGGCTCAGACTCCACCGATTCCGCGGAGCGCGAGATCAAGATCTGGTTCCAGGCATAGGTCCGGAGACTGCCAGCTGCGTGAACAGACACCTGGGGCCCCGGGAAACCGGGGCCCCAGGTGTCTCTTGGAATGTGGTGAGCCCAAGGTGCCTCAGGCGGGCGTGCCGGTGTGGAACTGCGCCGTCAGGAAGTTGGGCAGGCGCCGTGCCAAGGCCCCTTGTCCGTTCCCGTTACGGCGGCGGCACGATGCATGCCCCTCACATCGGGCTCAAACAGCACCTGGTTGATGTCCACGCAGCCGTTGCCGGTCATGACAAAGTGCGGATGGGCGTGGTCTCCGCCCACCGGTGATTGTTCTGCCGCGGGCGGATCTGCAGCGAGGGCGGGGATTCCGGCCATTCCGACAAGGCAGACCCCCAGTGCCAGTGGCAAGGCTGCCCTCGTAAGGAAGATTTTCATTGCAGCTGATCCTCTCTCGTTGAAGGAACTGCCGCTGGCCCCGGATCCGGGTTTCCGGCAGTCCTGCCTCAATTAGAGCGCGGCCGGGCTGCTGGCGCACGAGTACAGGGTACTCATCTTTGCCGACGAGGAAGCGCAGCCCTAGAACCCTGACGTTCCGGCGAAAACCTGGATAAAGGCGAAGAAGATGGTGGCGATAGCGGCGACGTAGAGCAGGGCCGTGATGATCCAGCCGGAGTCACCCAGAATGCGTGCGGCCTTGGCCGGCACCGGGATCACGCCGGCGCTGATGTTCCGGATGGTCACCCACACGAAGAGCGGAATCATTGCCGCCCATACAATCATGCAGAACGGGCACAGGATGTGGATGACGTACAGCGCCTGCGACCACAGCCACACCACAAACGCGAAGCCGAGTGTGACGCCGGCCTGCAGGCCAAGCCAGTACCACCGGGCAAAGTTGGCGCCGGCGAGCAGCGCCATTCCCACCGTGATGGTGATGGCGAAGGCCACGATTCCGATGAACATATTGGGGAAGCCGAACAGCGAGCTTTGCCAGGTCTGCATCACCTGGCCGCAGGAGATCCAGGGGTTCACATCGCACACCGTGGTGTGGTTAGGATCCTTGAGGACCTCCAGTTTCTCCAGGACCAGTGTTCCGGAGGCAAGCCAGCCAACCACCCCGGTGACCACCAGCAGCCAGCCGAGGGGCCGGTCGCGGGTCATGGGCGGGCGGGCTCCGGCCTCGCTGGTGTCCGGATCAACAGTCCGCTCCGGCGTGTGGGTGCCGCTGACGGGGGAAATGCTGGGCATTGGCAAGGCGTCCTTTTCATCGGGTGCTCCTTGCCCGATTGTAACGCCGGCGGCTGAAAAGACCCTTCAGGGAAGGGAACAGGCAGCGCCCCTTCCGCCGTGGAATAGTCCGGGTATGAGAGAATGAACGTGGCTGGAACCCGATCCACATTCGGACTCCGGTCCGGTGGCTTGTTCGCAAGACCGCCAGTGACGAGCAGCGCGGGCTTTGGGTTTGTTGATCCGGCCTCCCGCAACTCCATTGGGCGGCACCTGGTTGTGGCATTTGGAAACAACGGGTTTTTGAACATCCTGCCGGCCCCCACGGGCTGCCGCACCCCACTGCCGGTGCGAACCTGGGGGTATCCACTTGACTTCTGTCAACGCCTGCGGGTTTTGACAATATGTGCCCCAATGGGTGCCGGATGTGGCGGTACGTCAGGGGCAGGAGTGTTGCCACATATGGATAATGAACAAGTTTTAGCCGTTAACGATGAAGCAGCGGCCACGGGTGCCGCGGCCGAGCCGAAGAAGGCCACGAGGACCAGGCGGAAAGCCGCTCCCAAGGCCAGTGACGCCCTCGCCGAAACAGACGTCGCGGGCGCAGATTCCGTGCAGGCAGAGGCCAGGGCCGCAGAGCCCGGCACGAACGCAGTGCCGGATCCTGACGCCGCTGAGGCGAAGGCCCCCGTCCGCAGGAGCCGTTCCAGGAAGAAGGTTGACCCCGCCGAGCCGCTTCCGGCTTTCGCCGAGGAGGCAGCCGCCGCTGCCGGTAACGACGCCGGCACGCAGGCTGCGTCAGCCGGCGCGCCTTCGGAAGCCGCCGGGGAGGACGCAAAACCCGTCCGACGCCGGCGGGTTGCCACCCGCAAGACCTCCGCCCCCGCGGTGGCGGCCGCGGCGGAGCAGGCAGAGACGCCGGCGGCAGAAGCCGCACCCGCTGAAGCTGCACGCGCTGAAGCTGCGCCCGCCCCCGAAGCTGCACGCGCTGAAGCTGCACCCGCCCCTGAAGCTGCACCCGTTGCCGGCCCGGCGGCTGCCGCAGCTGAACCGGCAGCCGCCCCTGCTGCAAAACCTGAAGCCGCCTCCGCCGCGGCAAGCCCTTTCGGCTCCCTCTTTTTGGAGCCCGGCTCCGCCACCTCCGTCCTGTTCCAGGCCCCGGATCTCAGCGCCGTAGTCCGGCCCGCACCGGCCGCCATGGAAGAAGCTGAAGAAGAGGACACCGAGGACGATTCAGACGACGCCGGTAACCGCCGGAGGCGCCGCGGCCGCGGCCGCCGCGGACGCAGCAGGACCGGTGAGCGTGACGGCGAAGACGCCGAGAACTCTGATGCAGAGACCGATGCTGCCGATGACGCCGATGAGGAATCCGGTGCGCAGGCCGACGAGGGCGTGACGTCCCGCCGTCGGCGCCGCCGCCGCCGTGGCGACCAGGACCTTGAACTGACGGGCGGCGGAGACGACGATCCGCCCAACACGGTGACCCGCGTCCGCGCACCGCGCGCCGTGAGCGAACCCGCGGTCAGCAACCGGGTCACCAGCGTCAAGGGTTCCACCCGCCTGGAGGCCAAGAAGCAGCGCCGCCGCGAATCACGCGACACCGGCCGCCGCCGCACCGTCATTACCGAAGCCGAGTTCCTGGCCCGCCGGGAGTCTGTGGACCGGCAGATGATCGTGCGCCAGCGCGATGACAGAATCCAGATTGCCGTCCTGGAAGACGGCGTCCTGGCCGAGCACTTTGTCTCCAAGACCCAGCAGGATTCCCTGATCGGCAACGTCTACCTGGGCAAGGTCCAGAACGTGCTGCCGTCCATGGAAGCTGCCTTCGTGGACATCGGACGCGGCCGCAACGCCGTCCTGTACGCCGGCGAAGTCAACTGGGACGCCGTGAACCTCGAGGGCAAGCAGCGCCGCATTGAAAACGCGCTCAAGTCCGGCGACACCGTGCTGGTCCAGGTCACCAAGGACCCCGTGGGCCACAAGGGCGCGCGCCTGACCAGCCAGATCTCGCTGCCGGGCCGCTACCTGGTCTTCGTTCCCGGCGGTTCCATGACCGGCATCTCCCGCAAGCTGCCCGACGTCGAACGCAACCGCCTCAAGCGGATCCTCAAGGACCGCCTCCCCGAGCAGGCCGGCGTGATTGTCCGGACCGCTGCGGAAGGCGCCTCCGAGGAAGAGCTGACCCACGACATCAACCGGCTGCGGGCACAGTGGGAAGGTATCGAAAGCCAGTCGAAGTCCACCAAGATCCTTGCTCCGGAGCTGCTGTACGGCGAACCGGACCTGACCATCAAGGTGGTCCGCGACGTCTTCAACGAGGACTTCTCCAAGCTGATCGTCTCCGGCGAGGAAGCCTGGGACACCATCGAGGCGTACGTCACCTACGTTGCTCCCGATCTCGTGGGGCGCCTCGAGAAATGGACCAAGGACCAGGACATCTTCAGCGCATGGCGGATCGACGAACAGATCCACAAAGCACTGGAACGGAAGGTCTTCCTGCCCTCCGGCGGCTCGCTGGTGATCGACCGCACCGAGGCCATGACCGTGGTGGACGTCAACACCGGCAAATTCACCGGCAGCGGCGGCAACCTTGAAGAGACCGTCACCAAGAACAACCTGGAAGCTGCGGAGGAAGTGGTCCGCCAGCTCCGCCTGCGCGATATCGGCGGCATCATCGTCATCGACTTCATCGACATGGTCCTGGAATCGAACCGCGACCTCGTCCTCCGCAGGATGGTGGAGTGCCTGGGACGTGACCGCACCAAACACCAGGTTGCCGAAGTAACGTCGCTTGGCCTGGTGCAGATGACGCGCAAGCGGATGGGCACCGGGCTCCTTGAAGTGTTTGGCGAGCAGTGCGAGGCCTGCGCCGGCCGCGGCGTGGTGACCCACGATGACCCCGTGGAGCACCGCCGGGCCAACATCGTGGCGGCTGAACACCATGTTCAGCGCTCGGACGCCCGCCCGGACGTCCGGAACGAAAGCCACCGTACTGAGGCGCAGCGTGGGGACAGCAGCCAGCCCGGCGTCCGTCCCGACCGGAAGCGCCGCCGCGGCCGCGGCGGCCAGCAGGTGGACGCTGCTCCCGCAGCTGCCCTCCACGTGCACACGGTCCACGCCGACCCCACGGACGCCGAGCGGCACGCCAAGGCCGAAGCCACCCGGCTTGCCCTTGCCAACATTGCTGCGGCAGCGCACGCCGCCCATCTGCACGACGACGAGGTGGCCGCGGCCAGGCAGGCTCCGCAGGCCCAGCCCGCGGCGCCGGCGGAAACAGGGAAGCACGACGGCGACGCCTCCAGGCCCGCCGCCGTCCTCACCTTCGGCGGGGAGGAAGTTGCCCTGCCGTTCGTGGAGCACGCGGAGGAGCAGCAGCCGAAGCCCGCCCTGACGCTGGACCGCCTCGCTGAGGCCTTCGCCCACCTCGGTGAACCCGCCCCGGCCGCCGAAGCCACGGCCGGGCAGCCGGGACTGCCGGCGCCGGAACAGGCGCAGCGGGAACCGGAACAGGTCCGGGCGCCGCAGGCGGAGTCTCCGCAGGTCCGGTCCGAGCAGCTGCAGGCTGCCCCTGCCGCGCCGGAGAAGGACTATTCCGACCACACCGTGGAACAGTCCCGCCCGCGCCGGGCACGCCGCAACCGCAGCGCCAGCCGCGCCCAGGGGGCGGCCAACCAGACCTCCGTCCAGCAGCACGAGAATGTCCCCGCCGAGGCGGCAGGGCACTCACACTCAGCAAAGGCGCCGGAAGCTGGCCAGGCAGGTGCCCCTGCAGCAGGCAACGCCAAGCCTGCCGCGGAACCCATCATCCTGGGCGTCGGGGTTCCGGCTTCGGAGCTCTAGGCCACCGCACGCGACACGCCAGGATGCCCGGCCGCCCACCACGCGTGGGCGGCCGGGCATCCGGCATTTAAGGCCGCAACAGTCGCACGGCGTCACCTTCGCCCTGAGCCCAGCAAAAAAGCTAGGCTGGTGAACCGACACGGGGTGCCGCGCAGAGGGCCGGCTGAGATCCACACCCGTTGAACCTGTCCGGCTAGCACCGGCGAAGGGATGTCTCTTGTCTTCAACTCTCGAAATGCCTGCTGCCACCGTTGAGGGCGCGCCTGCTCCTGCAACACAGTCCGGCCAGCGGCGGGACGTGCCCCGGGTCCTCTCCATTGCAGGCTCCGATCCTTCCGGCGGAGCCGGCGTCCAGGCGGACCTGAAAAGCATCGCGGCCCACGGCGGCTTCGGAATGGCTGCCATCACTGCCCTCACCGTGCAGAACACCCGCGGCGTGCGCGGCGTCCACGTTCCCCCCGCGGCCTTCCTTACCCAGCAACTTGACGCGCTCAGTGAGGACATCAGCATCGACGCCGTGAAAATCGGGATGCTGGGTGACACCGGCGTGATCGAAGCTGTCCGGGCGTGGCTCGAAAAAGTGCGTCCCGGCGTCGTGGTTTTGGACCCTGTCATGGTGGCCACCAGCGGTGACCGGCTCCTGCAGGAATCCGCCGAAGCCGCGCTACGCGGGCTGCTGCCGCTGGCGCACCTCATCACGCCCAACCTGGCTGAACTTGCCATGCTGGTGGGCGGGGACGTGCAGGAGAGCTGGGAAGGCGCCCTGGAACAGGGCCGCGAGCTCTCCTCCGCCACGGGGGCGACGGTGCTTGTGAAGGGCGGGCACTTGGCGGGGGAAGAATGCCCCGACGCCCTTGTCAGCACTGCGGGCACGCTTGGCCAGGACGTGGTGGTGGTCCCGGGCAAGCGCGTGGCCACGCGGAACAGCCACGGCACCGGTTGTTCGCTGTCATCAGCCATGGCCACAGTCCAGGTGCGGCTGGGGGACTGGGAGGCAGCCCTCCGGGAGGTCAAGCCCTGGCTGTCCGGCGCGCTGGAGGCCTCGGAGGCGTTGCAGGTGGGAACAGGCAACGGGCCCGTCCACCACTTCCACCACCTTCAGCCGCAGCCTGCTGAGGGCAGCTTCGCAGCGCAGCTGTGGGCTGAAGCGGAGAAGCACCTGGAGGCCATTTATTCCCTGGGGTTTATCCAGGGACTGGCCTCCGGCGACCTGGCCGAGAAGCACTTTGGCTACTACCTGGCCCAGGACGCCATCTACCTTAACGGCTACTCACGGGTGCTCGCGCGTGCCAGCGCCCTCGCCCCAACGGAAGCCGAACAGCTCTTCTGGGCGCGCTCCGCCCAACAGTGCCTCGAAGTCGAATCTGAACTGCACCGCTCCTGGCTCAGTACACGGACCGTTGAGCCGCGGCTGGGGCCCGTGACCAAGTCCTACGTGGACCATCTGGTGGCGGCATCGGCGTCGGGCAGTTACGCCGTGCTGGCGGCAGCAGTCCTGCCGTGCTTCTGGCTGTACGCCGAGGTGGGCAAGACGCTTCACGCCCAGTTCGTTGCTGCCGGGGAACCAGCAGGCCACCCCTACGCGGAGTGGCTGCGCACGTACGCGGATGAGGACTTCGCTGCGGCCACCCGCAGGGCGGTTGCCATTGTGGACGGGGCCGGCCGCGCAGCTTCCGCAGGGGACCGGACAGCCATGGCCGCGGCGTTCAGGCAGTCGTGCCGGCTGGAAGTTGAATTTTTCGACGCGCCGCGCCTTCATTCCTGACGGCCGCACGGCCACAGCACCGGTACTATGGTGGGGCACCCCCCCGGCCAGGGAAATGTGTTGTGGTACCTATCACAGACAACCCGCCGGAACCAGCCTCATTTGCGGCCGAAGGCAAAATTAGCGTATTCTAGATCTTCGGTGCTTACGCCAACACTTGGGTTATGACCCCACGGCGTTGAGGCACAGCGAGAGCCCAACCAATTCAGGCACCGGGTTCCGCACGCAAATTTGTAATAAACGTCGAGAGAAGTGAGTTCCCAAGTGGTGTACGCGATTGTCCGCGCAGGCGGCCGCCAAGAGAAGGTTTCCGTTGGAGACTTCGTTACCCTGAACCGCGTCGCCGGTGGAGCTGGCAGCACCATTCAGCTGCCCGCACTGCTCCTGGTTGACGGTGACAAGGTCACCTCCGCCGCTGCTGACCTGGCCAAGGTAACTGTTACGGCTGAGATCCTCCAGGACCTCCGTGGTCCTAAGATTGTGATCCAGAAGTTCAAGAACAAGACCGGTTACAAGAAGCGCCAGGGTCACCGCCAGGAACTGACCAAGGTCAAGATCACTGGTATCAAGTAACCTTCCGTTACTGTTCAGGTTTTTCAGCAGATTCCCCAGAATTTAGAGGCAGGCATTTCAGATGGCACATAAAAAGGGCGCGAGCTCCACTCGCAACGGTCGTGACTCCAACGCACAGTACCTCGGCGTCAAGCGCTTCGGCGGCCAGGTAGTTTCCGCCGGCGAGATCATCGTCCGCCAGCGCGGCACCCACTTCCACCCGGGCGCCGGTGTTGGCCGCGGCGGCGACGACACCCTGTTCGCCCTGACCCCGGGCGCCGTTGAATTCGGCACCCGCCGCGGTCGCCGCGTCGTCAACATCGTTGCTGCTGCAGCTGCAGAGTAACAACCAGTTCTGAAGCGGTGGAGCGGGCCATATGGTCCGCTCCACTGTTCTTTTAACCGCATTACAATCGTCTTGGCGCCTGAGGGTGCCGAGGAACAGCTTTGAGGAGATCCACGTGGCCAGCTTTGTAGACCGGGTAGTACTGCACGTATCCGGCGGTAGCGGCGGCCACGGGTGCGTCTCCGTCCACCGCGAAAAGTTCAAGCCGCTGGGCGGTCCCGACGGCGGCAACGGCGGCAATGGCGGCGACGTGATCCTTCGCGTGGACCACCAGACCACCACCCTCCTTGACTACCACCACGCGCCCCACCGGCACGCCACCAACGGCGGTCCGGGCATGGGTGAC
This sequence comes from Arthrobacter sp. AB6, assembly GCF_031844545.1. Classification (NCBI taxonomy): domain Bacteria; kingdom Bacillati; phylum Actinomycetota; class Actinomycetes; order Micrococcales; family Micrococcaceae; genus Arthrobacter; species Arthrobacter sp. AB6. The sequence goes on along the minus strand of NZ_JAUZVL010000002.1, from coordinate 113,363 downwards.
TGGCGCGGCGGCAAGAACGGCGAAACGCTCATCCTTCCCGTCCCGGACGGCACGGTGGTCAAGTCCAAGGACGGTACCGTCCTCGCCGACCTCGTGGGTGAAGGCACCGAATATGTGGCGGCAGCCGGCGGCATCGGCGGCCTGGGCAACGCCGCGCTCTCCTCACAGAAGCGCCGCGCCCCCGGCTTCGCCCTGCTCGGCATCGAAGGCGAATCCAGCGATATCGTCCTGGAACTGAAGTCCATCGCGGACATCGCCCTTGTGGGGTTCCCGTCCGCCGGCAAGTCCAGCCTCATCGCCGCCATGTCCGCGGCGCGGCCCAAGATCGCCGACTACCCGTTCACCACGCTGGTTCCCAACCTGGGTGTGGTGCAGGCCGGCGACGTCCGCTTCACCATCGCCGACGTGCCCGGGCTGATTGAAGGCGCCAGTGAGGGCAAGGGCCTCGGCCACCACTTCCTCCGCCACGTGGAGCGCTGCGCTGCGCTGGTGCACGTCCTGGACTGCGGCACCCTTGAGGCTGACCGCGACCCCCTTTCGGACCTGGCCGTCATCGAGGCAGAGCTGGAAAAGTACGCGGTGGACATGAGCTATGCGGGCCAGGACGGCGATGTTGTTCCGCTCAACCACCGCCCCCGCCTGGTGGCACTGAACAAGGTTGACCTGCCCGACGGCAAGGACATGGCGGAGTTCGTCCGCCCGGAACTCGAGTCCCGCGGCTACCGTGTCTTCGAAATCTCCGCCACCAGCCATGAGGGCCTGCGCCAGCTGGGCTTCGCCATGGCCGAAATCGTCAAGGCCGCCCGTGATGCTGTTGCCGCTGCGCCGCCCAAGGTACAGCCCGTTGTCATCAAGCCCCGCGCGGTTAATGAGGCAGGCTTCCGGATCCGCCGGGAAGAAAAGGGCCTTGAGCCGCTGTTCCGAGTACTGGGCGAAAAGCCGGTGCGCTGGGTCAAGCAGACGGACTTCACTAACGAGGAAGCCATCGGCTACCTCGCTGACCGCCTGGCAAAGCTCGGCGTGGAAACGGAGCTGTTCAAGCAGGGCGCCAAGCCGGGCGACACAGTCGTTATTGGCGAGGATGACGGCGTCGTCTTTGACTGGGAGCCCACCATGATGGCCGGTGCCGAACTGCTGGCCTCGCCTCGCGGCACCGACGTCCGGTTCGCCGACATCGGCGACCGCCCCACGCGCGGACAGAAACGTGAAGAGCAGCAGGAACGCAAGGACGCCAGGGCCGCCGCCCGCGCCGAGCTTGAAGCCGAGCGCAAGGCCGGCATCTGGACCGAGTCCGTGAGCAGCCGCCGGGTTGCCAAGCCGCTCAAGGAGAGTGGACTGGACGCAGACAATGACTTCTAGCGCTGCAGCAGCGGAGCCGCTGGCGCGGCCCGTGGACAGAAGCGTGCTGGCCAACGCGCGCCGGATCGTGGTGAAGGTTGGCTCGTCGTCGCTGACCAGCATCAAGGGCGGCATCTCCGAAGAGGCGCTGACTGCCTTGGCCGACGCGTTGGCGGCCAAACGCAACACCGGCACCGAAATCATCCTGGTGTCCTCCGGTGCCATCGCCGCGGGCCTGGCCCCGCTGGGCCTCTCCAAGCGGCCGCGCGACCTTGCGACGCAGCAGGCAGCGGCCAGCGTGGGGCAGGGCCTCCTCATGGCCCGCTACACCCATGCCTTCGGGGCGCACGGCGTGACGGTCAGCCAGGTGCTGCTCACCGCCGAAGACCTCATGCGGCGCAGCCAGCACACCAACGCGTTCCGCGCCCTGGACAGGCTGCTCAACCTTGGCGTGGTGCCGGTGGTCAATGAAAACGACACCGTGGCCACGCACGAAATCCGCTTCGGGGACAATGACAGGCTCGCTGCCCTGGTGGCCCACTTGGTCCGGGCTGACGCCCTCGTGCTGCTGTCCGACGTCGACTCCCTCTACGACGGCCCGCCGTCGCTTGGCGCGAAGCGGATCCCGCTTGTGGAAGGGGCTCATGACCTGGAGGGTGTTTCCATCGGGAAACCAGGCAAGGCCGGCGTGGGCACCGGCGGGATGCTGACCAAGGTGGAAGCGGCCACCATGGCAGCCGGTTCCGGCATCCATGCCCTTGTCACTTCCACCCCCAACGCTGCGGCTGCCCTAAACGGCGAGGACGTGGGCACCTGGTTCACGGTCAACGGTGCCCGCAAGCCCGTCCGCCTCCTGTGGCTGGCGCATATCGCCTCCGTCCAGGGGCGGCTGGTGCTGGACGAGGGTGCAGTCAAGGCTGTGCGGCACCACCGCACTTCGCTGCTGCCGGCAGGCATCTCCGCCGTTTTCGGTGATTTTGAAGCGGGCGACGCCGTCGAAATAGCAGCTGCCGACGGCACCGTGGTTGCGCGGGGACTGGTGAACTATTCGTCCGCCGAGCTGCCACAGATGCTGGGCCGGTCCACCAGGGACCTGGGTGAGGCGCTGGGCAGCGGCTACGACCGCGAAGTTGTTCACGTTGACGACCTGGTGCTGGTCTGAGCTTCCCGCTCGCCTAAACTTGGAACATGACTGAGGCCCTGATCCACAACAAGACTGCTGAGAATCCCGGAGATACTGCCGCCACCGAGGCGCAGCCGGCTACTTCATCCGTGGCGCAGGTGCCGGCTGATTCCCCGCTGTCTTCCGGCGATATTGAGGCAGCAGTCCATGCCATTGCGGACCGCTCCCGTGACGCCGCACGCCGGATGGCCATGGCAAACCGGGCCTGGAAGGACCGCGCCCTCCGCACCGTCGGCACAGCCCTGCTGGAGAACACCGAGGCCATTCTTACGGCCAACGCCATGGACGTGGCAGCAGGAAAGGCCAATGGCACCTCCGCTGCCCTGCTGGACCGCCTTACCTTGACGGAAACCCGCATCTCGGGACTTGTGGCGGCTTTGGAAAACCTGGCCAACCTCCCCGATCCCGTGGGAAACGTGGTCCGCGGGCAGACGCTTCCCAACGGCCTGCGCCTCCGGCAGGTCAACGTTCCCATGGGCGTGGTGGCGGCCATCTACGAAGCACGGCCGAACGTCACCGTGGACATTGCCGGACTGGCACTCAAGAGCGGCAACGCCGTGATCCTGCGCGGCGGCACTGCCGCCCAAGCCACCAATGAGGTGTTGGTGCGGGTACTGCGGGAAGCGCTGGAGTCAGTGGGCCTGCCTGCCGACGCCGTCCAGACCGTCGACCAGTACGGCCGGGCAGGTGCCAACGTCCTCATGAAGGCGCGCGGCAGGGTGGACGTGCTGATTCCCCGCGGCGGCCGGGAGCTCATCCAGACCGTTGTCCTCAACTCCGCCGTGCCTGTGATCGAGACCGGTGAAGGAAACGTGCACATCTTCATCGATGAATCGGCCGGCGAGGACATGGCAGTGGAGATCCTCCTCAACGCCAAGACCCAGCGGCCCAGCGTCTGCAACACAGTGGAGACGCTCCTGGTCCACTCGGGATCCCCCGTTCTTCCCGCCGTGGCAGCTGCGCTCCGCCAGGCAGGGGTCCGGCTGCATGCGGACGAGCGGGTCCGCGCGGCCCTGCCCGCCTCCATTGAGTCCGAACCTGCCACTGAGGAGGACTGGGGCACGGAGTACATGGACCTGGACCTCGCGGTGGCCATGGTGGACAGCCTTGACGAGGCCGTGCAGCACATCCGTACCTGGTCCACGGGCCACACGGAAGCGATCCTCACCAACGATCTGCGGAATGCCGAACGCTTCATTGCCGAGGTGGATTCTGCTGCCGTCATTGTGAATGCCTCCACCCGGTTTACCGACGGCGGGGAGCTTGGCCTGGGCGCGGAGGTGGGCATTTCAACCCAAAAGCTGCACGCGCGGGGGCCCATGGGGCTGACCGAACTGACCACCACGAAGTGGATAGTGCAGGGCGAGGGCCAGGTGCGCGGGTAGCGCACGGTAACATAGACCAGAAGTCAGAAACGGCGGAGCTTTCCGCTGCCACAATCGTTTGAGCCCAAGGGGAGAAAATGCTGTTCCAGCAGATTGCCACGACCGCCGCCGAAGGCGGAGAACACGAACTCGCGCCGCTGTGGGCTGAGCCGTGGGTCTTCGGGGTGGTTATGTTCGCCCTCCTGCTGGTGCTGATGTTTATCACACTGTCCTACTCCAACCTGGGCAACCGCCACGCAGCAACCGAGGAGCACGCGGACCCGCACCGCCAGCACCCCAACAAGCACGATCACGGGCAGGGCCACTAACATTTCCCGCGCTTTGCACCGCTCGGGTGCCACCGGCAGGCTGCGGCTTGGCGTGATGGGCGGGACGTTTGATCCCATCCATCACGGCCACTTGGTCGCAGCCAGCGAGGTGGCTGCGGAATTCGACCTGGACGAGGTGGTTTTCGTCCCCACCGGCCAGCCGTGGCAGAAGTCCCACAAACACGTCAGCGAGCCCGAGCACCGCTACCTCATGACAGTCATCGCGACGGCCTCCAATCCGCGCTTCACTGTCAGCAGGGTAGACATTGAACGGCCAGGCCCCACCTACACCATCGACACCCTCCGGGACCTGCGCGCCCAGCGTCCCGACGCTGATCTCTTCTTCATCACCGGAGCGGACGCACTGGCACAAATCCTTTCCTGGAAGGACATCGACGAACTGTGGTCGCTCGCCCATTTTGTGGGAGTCACCAGGCCGGGGCATGTCCTCGACGGCATGGGACGCGATGACGTGAGCCTCCTCGAAGTTCCGGCCATGGCCATCTCCTCCACGGACTGCCGTACCCGCGTGGCGGCGAACAACCCGGTCTGGTACCTGGTGCCGGATGGCGTTGTCCAGTACATCGCCAAGTACGGCCTGTATGCCGAGGCCGTGGAAACCGGCGATGTCCCAACATCCCAAGCACGCGAACCAGCCAGTACTGAATGAGTTCTCAATGAGTCAGGAACAGCCCCCCATCCGCAGCCGCCGGGAACTCCGGAAAGCAAGGGATGCCCAACAGCCTGCGCCCGCCGGCACGGAGCAGCTTTCCCCTGCCGTGAACCCGCCTGCTGCCAGCCCTTCGGCCCCCGGGCCCGCTGCTGCTGTGCCCGCGCAAACCTCCACTCAGCGGTCGTCCCAGATCCGGGCGCGCGACCGCGCAGCCCTGCGCACCATCAAGGAGCTGGAGGAGAAAGAGGGCCAGCTTTCCGCCGGAGGGCCGCCCACCCGGCGGCAGCTCCGCCTGCAGCAGCTCAAGGAACAGGCGCTGACCGCGGCCAACCCCATTGTGCCGCCGTCGTCCGTCCAAACGGATGCGGCTGCTCCGGCGCCGAAGGACCGGGGGACAGGGGAGCGGGCTGCCCAGGGTAGCAGCAAGCCCTCCGCGACTGAGCCAGGTTCTGCAGCCCCCGCGGGCATGACGGTGGAACAGGCCCTGGCGGCACGGGCGCTGCTCGCCGAGCAGGCCAAGAACCAGATCGCCAAGATGGAGCACATCGCCTCCCTGGACCCGGAAGCGGTTGACCCGGAGATCCTTGCGGAGCAGATCGCCCTGGCGGAACGTGCTGCCATCCTGAACCGCCGTGCCATCGCCAAGCAGAAGCTGGCTGAGCAGGCCGGAGCTCCGGTTGCGCCATCGAAAGATCCTGCCCAAGGCCCGGCACGGGAACCCGGCAACGGCGACCAGGCCGGCACGGCGAGCCAGCGGCCGGCGCCGTCGACGGCCAGCAACCTTGCCATGGTCACTCCGCTGGAGTTCGTGCAGATTCCCGGCATGGACCGGCCCGTCATGAAGCCGCCGGCAACCTCGCACGTCCCGGTCACCACCCGTCCGGGGTCGAAGGTTACGGCGCCCGGAAAAAAGAAACGGCACCCCGCGGGTCCCCAGCGTCCGTCCGCGCCCGATGCCGGTTCGGGCCGCTCCCATGTCATCGCCAGGGCGGAAGCGGCAGCCCGGGCGGCCGCGCGCCCGCGGCCGGTGATGACCGACGCGAACCAGGCCGAGGACCTCTTTGAGGACCTGCCGCGCATCCCCGCCAAGTCGGCCTACGGCCTGGAACCCCTGGACGCCGCCACAGCCGGACTTGCCCGGGCCCAGCGGAACAGGGTCCTGCAGTTCTGCATCCTGGCATTCGGAATCGTGGCCCTGGTTTCGGGCATCATCCTCATCATCAGCGGCATGTCCCGCTGAGCCGCGTTCCGCAACTTAGAGTTTCCACCCAACAAGGAGTCACGTGACTGCATCAGAATTATCCATCACCATAGCCCGCGCCGCCGCCAAGGCAGCCGCGGACAAGATCGCGCAGGACCTCGTTGCCCTGGACGTCAGCGAGCGGCTCGCCCTGGCCGACGTCTTCCTCATTGCCTCCGCACCCAGCGAACGGCAGGTCAACGCAATCGTGGACGGGATCGAGGAAGAGCTCGCCAAGCAGGACCTGCGCCCCGTCCGCCGTGAAGGCCGGTCCGGCGGACGCTGGGTACTGCTCGACTACTCGGACGTAGTGATCCATGTCCAGCACGAGGAAGACCGCGTTTTCTACGCCCTGGAGCGCCTCTGGAAGGACTGCCCCGTCGTTGACCTGCAGCTCGGTGACGACACCTCCGCAAAGGCTGTCGCCGCGTCCGAGAGCGAGTAAATCCGCGGAACCACGCGGAATATGCCCGATTTGGAATTTTCGGAATTGCTGTTCTAAGATATTTGAGTTGCTTCGGGGAAAGCCGAAAAGCTTGAAGGAGCAGCAATAGTTCGGGGCTGTGGCGCAGCTGGTAGCGCACCTGCATGGCATGCAGGGGGTCAGGGGTTCGAGTCCCCTCAGCTCCACCGGACGATCCGCCGGAATCATTGTGATTCCGGCGGATTTTTTTGTGCTCCATGTGCCCAAGCCTGAAGCCGATGCGCCCGCCAATGGGCACCAGCCCGATTGGCGTGAGCGGCGAAAGTGCATTAAGCTGAACAGGTTGCTTCGAGGTGGTGAACCGGAAGCGGCAAAGTCCGGGGCTGTGGCGCAGCTGGTAGCGCACCTGCATGGCATGCAGGGGGTCAGGGGTTCGAGTCCCCTCAGCTCCACCGGAACAAAAGGGACGATCCCCACGGGATCGTCCCTTTTGTTTTTCCGCCCACGGGTGCAGGACCCGGCATCACCGCGGGTCAGGCAGTCAAAGCCACGCTGTACGGCGCAGCGGCGGTTCGTCGCCGCCCGGCCGCCGGACCAGGACCTGGTTCACGCCGGTTAGCCCGCCTTCGAAGCCCAGCGCGCTTGAAGCCATGTAAAGCCTCCAGACCCGGGCCCTTCCGAGGCCGCTGAGCTTCGCAGCCTGGTTCCAGTTTGCCTCCAGCCGGTGGACCCACGCGCGCAGGGTCAACGCATAGTGGCGCCGCAGTGCCTCCACATCCAGGATCTCGAAGCCGGCTGCCTCCAGGGCGGAAACCATCTCGCCGAGGCTGATCATCTCCCCGTCCGGAAACACGTAACGGGGGATGAAGGAATTCGGATCGGGTTTGGTGGGGCCGGCATTCCAGGAGATCGCGTGGTTCAGCAGCCGCCCGCCCGGCCGAAGGAGGCCGAACAAGGCAGCGGCGTACCCGGGGGTCTGTTCCCGCCCCACATGCTCGGACATTCCGATGGAACTGATGGCATCGAACGGACCATCCGCGACGTCCCGGTAATCCTGGACCCGAATGTCCACGCGTTCCGTCAGCCCGGCGTCTGCGGCCCGTTTCCGTGCCAGGATGGCCTGCTCCCTGGAGAGCGTTACGCCCACAACGGTTGCGCCGTACTTTCCGGCTGCATGCAGGGCAAAACTGCCCCAGCCGCAGCCAACGTCCAGCACCCGCATGCCCGGCCGGAGGCCCAGCTTGCGGCACACGAGGTCCAGCTTGGCCTCCTGCGCGGCGTCGAGGCCGTCGGCGAGCCGGCTGCCGGCATCCGGACGCGCCGGGTGGCTGCTGTCTTCGGGCCACACTGCGCAGGAGTAGACCATGGACGGCCCCAGCACCAAAGAGTAAAAGTCGTTGCCTACGTCATAGTGATGCGAGATGGCCGCGGAGTCACGGCGGCGCGAGTGCAGGCGTCCTTTCCGGGCCACCTTAGCCTCCTCCGGCGGCGGGGCCGGGTTGGGGCCAAAGGCGCCGAGCCGGACCGCGATGCGCAGCAGCGTCAAGACTTCACCGGCGGTGAGCGGCCGGAACGGACCCGGCTCCGCGAACTTGCCCGCCGAGCTCAGGGCCGCGAACGCTGCGAAAATGTCCCCGGGAGAGTCGATCTCGCCAGCCACGTAGGCCCGGCTCAAGCCGAGCTGGCCCGGAGACCACAGGATCCGCCGCAGGGCGCGGCGGGATCGGAACTCAAGGACTGGCGCTCCCGCCGGCCCCGCCTCGGAGCCGTCCCAGGCGCGCAGGCGCAGGGGTATTTCTTCAGTGCCAAGCACTACTGCCAGGGCCCTGGCGAGCCGCGATGCATTCCCGGTAGCTGTGGTCATGGTGCTCCTCCCGTCTCCATGGGCCAACACTAAGGCCGGAGTACCCCGCGCGACTATCATTGGGGAGGTGAATTCTGCCCGAACCGACGTCGTCATCATTGGTGCGGGCCAGGCCGGGTTCTCCGCTGCCTATCACCTTCAGGGCCGCGGCACTGGCTAGCGCTCGACGCCGAGGACAGCCAGGGAGGCGCGTGGCGGCACCGCCGCGAAGCCTGCGGACGGCTTTGGAATGGGCGGCCGCAGGTCCGGGCAGCGGCAGGACGCAACCAGGCACAACGGAAAGCAGCAGGAACAATTGGCATCAAACAGTCTTGGGGACCTCTTTGCGGCACTGCGGCGCAGGCCGGATGTGGAAGCACCCAACCTTCAGGCGTGGGACGCCACGGACCGGCTCCTGCTGGAGGCAGCCGAAGGACTGGTGGCAGCCGGAAGCACAGTGGCTGTCATCGGGGACCGGTACGGTGCCCTGACACTGGGGGCACTCGCCGCGCTCAACCCAGGCACCGTCCGGGTGCACCAGGACCTGATCACCGGGGAGCGCGCCCTGCAACTCAACGCAGCCGGGCTCCGTGGCGCCGGCCTGCTGCCGGACACCGCGGCGGGGATGCCCGGCGGTTCCACGGACGGGGAGCCCGGATTCACCCAGCTGCCGCTTGGCCCGGAGCTCCTGGCCGGAGTGCAGGCAGTACTCCTGCAGCTGCCCAAGACGCTGGCCGAGCTGGACGAGATCGCCGCCGCGGCGGCCCGCTACGCGGCACCGGACGTTACGCTCCTGGCAGGCGGGCGGGTCAAGCACATGTCGCTCGGCATGAACGCCGTTCTTGAACGCCACTTCTCTTCCGTCCGGCCGCAGCTCGCCAGGCAGAAGTCCCGCGTCATCCTGGCCAGCGGTGCGCAGGGGGGCGGGGAGCAGGGAAACTATCCCGTCGTCGAACACCTGGCCGAGCTGGACCTCGACGTCGCCGCCCACGGGGCAGTGTTCGCGGGCTCCAAACTGGACATCGGTACCAGGTTCCTGCTGACGTTCCTTCCGGCCATGAAGGAAGCCCGGCACGCCGTCGACCTGGGCTGCGGCACGGGTATCCTTGCCGCCATGTACGCCCGGCAGCACCCCGGGGCAAGAGTGACCGCCACGGACCAGTCCGCCGCGGCAGTGGCCTCCGCGCAGGCAACGGCACAGGCCAACGGGCTGGAAGGCCGAATCACCGTCCTGCAGGATGACGCCCTCAGCACCCTGGCCGCAGGCAGCGTGGACCTGGTCCTGCTCAACCCGCCGTTCCACGTCGGCACCGGGGTCCATGCCGGTGCAGGCCTGAAGATGATTGAGGCAGCGGGACGGGTCCTCGCGCCCGGGGGCGAGCTGTGGACGGTCTTCAACCGCCACCTGCCCTACCTGCCCGCGCTGGAGCGGCACGTTGGGCCTACCGCCGTCAAAGGCAGGAACCCCAAGTTCACGGTGACGTTGAGTACCCGCCGCGGCGATGGATAAGCGGGACCGGCGGGCCCACACCCCCGCACAGGGGGAGGACCGCACCTGCCACGCCGCGCCGTCGCGCCCGCCCTATGGGTCTGTGACCACGCGTAACGTACCATTCAAGCATCACCACAAGTACGTGGCCAAAGACGTTTAGGGGACGCCGTGACTGAGATCCGCCAATCCTCACCGAGGCGCGGAACCAACCTGCCCAAAATGGGGGATTTCAACCTCACGGTGATCCTGGACGCCATTAGAAGGGCTTCCGCCGGGCTGAGCCGGGTGGAGCTGGCCCAGATTGTGGGCCTATCGCCGCAGACCATTTCCAACATCTCCCGGCGCCTCCTTGACCAGAACCTCATCGTGGAGGCGGGCAAGGAAGGCAGCGGCCCTGGCAAACCGCGCACCATCCTGCGGCTCAACCCCGGCGGTGTGTTCGCGCTGGGTGTCCATCTCGACCCCGCCGTCACCACCTTCGTGGTCCTGGACCTGGTGGGCGCGGTGGTGCGGCACTCCAGGATCAAAACCCCCGGCGGCAACGATCCGTCGGCGGTCATTTCCACCATCGCCGAGGAAATCGCCCAGTTGGTGGAGGACTCCGGCGTGGACCGGGAGAGGATCGCCGGACTCGGTGTCGCTGCACCGGGCCCCATTGACGTTGAGCACGGAACCGTGGTGGATCCGCCCCTGCTCCCGGGCTGGGACCGGGTGGAACTGCGCAGCGCCCTTTCCGAAGCCACGGGCTACTCCGTCCTGATGGACAAGGACGTCACCAGCGCCGCCGTCGCGGAAACGTGGGCCGGCGGCCCCAGCGGCTCCGGCAGCTTCGTCTTCATGTACATGGGCACCGGCATCGGCTGCGGCATTGTGCTCAATGACGAGGTTGTCCGGGGAACCTCCGGAAACGCCGGCGAGATCGGACACATCGTGGTGGACCCGGACGGACCGCCTTGTGACTGCGGCCTGCGCGGCTGCGTGAAGTCCACCTGCATCCCGCAGGTATTGGTGGCCGAAGCGGAGGCCGCCGGCATCCTGGACGGCACGCGCCCGGGGAACAGCGGCGCGGAGATCCAGCAGAGTTTTTCCCGGCTGTGCGACCTCGCGGATGAGGGAAACGAACAGGCCCTTGCCATCATCGACAAATCCGCAGCCCGGGTGGCGCGTGCAGCGTCGGTGGTCACCAACACGCTCGATGTTGAGCGCGTGGTGTTCGGAGGGCCGTTCTGGAGCCGCCTGGCCGGACGCTACCTTGAGAAGATTCCGGCCCTGCTCGATGCCAACAGTGACACGCGGCTCATCCATCCCATCGAGGTGGTGGGCACCGGGGTAGGGGAGGACGTCGGAGCCATTGGGGCGGCCTCCCTGGTCCTGGAACATGCGCTGGCGCCCCGGGCCCAGCGGCTCCTCCTGGAGAGTTGACCGGTACGCCGCACGCGGCGCCTTGCCTGGGTCAGGGCGTCCATCTAGCATTTGCTTATTGCCGCGGCTGGGGGCCCGCTGACAACGGGGAACGCAGCCATTGACCGAATGGAGCACCATGCGTCGCCAGTCGTTGAAGACCATGTCCCTCATCGCTTCGGCAATGATTGTCCTGACGGCGTGCAACCCGGGTGATCCGGCGGGCGCGTCCAAGACCCTGAAGGTGGCTTACCAGAAGACGGATTCCTTTACCGCCCTGGATAGCATGCTCCAGGCCGCCAAACAGGAGTTCGAGGCGGCGAACCAGGGTGTCAAGGTTGAGCTTCAGCCCATCCAGGCAAACGACGACGACTACGGCACCAAACTGGCGCTTGCCCTCCGGTCGCCGTCCACGGCACCGGACGTTTTTTACGAGGACACCTTCAAGGTCCGCTCCGACGTGGACGCCGGCTACCTCCTGAAGCTGGACAGCCACCTTGAGGGCTGGGCGGACTGGGATACGTTCGACGACGGCGCCAAGGCGGCAGGGCGCGCGGACGACGGCGGGACGTACGCGGTGCCGCTGGGCACGGACACGCGCGCCATCTGGTACAACCGGAAGGTCCTGGAAAACGCCGGGATCAGCCTTCCCTGGAAGCCGCGGAGCTGGCAGGACATCCTGGACACCGCCCGGAAGATCAAGGCCAACGACCCCGCCGTGATCCCGTTCAACATGTACGCCGGCAAGGGCACGGGCGAGGGCACCGTCATGCAAAGCTTCTACGAACTGCTGTACGGGACGGGATCCGCCCTGTACGACGAAGAGGCAGGGAAATGGGTGGTTGGTTCCGCCGGATTCAAGGATTCGCTGGCCTTCCTTGAAACTCTGTATGAGGAGCAACTGGCGGTTTCCCCGGCTGAGGCCCTGGATGCGAATGTCTGGAAAAAAGTCTTCGGTGAATGGTTCCCGAAGGCCAAACTGGGCGCCACGGTGGAAGGCTCCTACTCGCCGTCGTTCTGGCAGGATGGGGGACCCTACGAGTGGCCCGGCTACGAGCAGGAGATGGGCGTGGCCCCTTTCCCCACCCAAAACGGCCAAGCGCCCGGTGCCGTGAGCATGTCCGGCGGCTGGACCCTGGCGCTGGGGGCGGGGACCAAGGAACCGGAACTGGCATTCAACTTCCTCTCAACGGCGCTCAACAAGAAGAATTCACTGGCCTTCACCGTGGAAAGCTCGCAGATTGCCGTCCGGCAGGACGTGGCTGCCGAGCAGGAGTACCTGGATGCCAACCCGTTCGTCAGGGATGTGTCCGAGCTTGTCGCGGTGACCCGGTACCGGCCGGCAACCGCTGACTACCCCCGGATTTCGGCGGCCGTCCAGGAGGCCACGGAAGCCGTCATCACCGGCAGCAAATCACCCCAGGAGGCGGCCGCGGAGTATGACGCCGCGGTGGCCGGGATCGTGGGCGGCGACAAGACCGTCCGGAAGTAGCCCGTTGCAGCTCCCCTCCACCGGACGGCAACTGTTTCGGTACCTGCCGGTCCTGCCTGCTGTGCTGCTCCTCCTCGTCTTTCTTGCCGGACCCGTGCTTTGGGCGTTCCATGCGTCCCTCACCAACGCCGGCCTGACCGGGCGCAGCGCCCGCAACCCCTCATGGGTGGGGTTGGAGAACTATGGCCGGCTGCTGGCGGACCCGGTGTTTCCCCTCTCCCTTTTCCTCACGATGGTATTTGTCGGCGGTTCTGCGGTACTGGGCCAGAACCTGCTGGGCCTCGCACTGGCGGTGCTGATGCGCCGGGCCCGGCCGGTGGTGTCCACGGCCGTTGGCACCACGGTGGTGGCTGCCTGGGTCCTTCCCGAGATCGTGGCTGCCTTTGCCGCCTATGCCTTTTTCAGTGGCGACGGGACGCTGAACCAGCTGTTGGGGAGCCTGGGGCTTGGCCGGCCGGACTGGCTCTACGCCTTTCCCATGGTGGCCGTAACGCTGGCCAACGTGTGGCGGGGGACCGCGTTTTCCATGCTGGTGTACAGGGCGGCCCTGAACGATGTTCCGGCCGAGGTGACAGAGGCGGCCCAGATGGACGGCGCGCACGGCTGGCAGCGGCTCGCCTTCATCACGCTGCCGATGATCCGCGGGAGCATCACCACGAACCTGATGCTCATCACGCTGCAGACACTGGCGGTATTCACGCTGGTGTGGGTGATGACTGCGGGTGGACCGGCCAACGCAAGCACCACGCTCCCTGTCCTGGCGTACCAGGAGGCCTTCAAATTCGGGGACATTGGCTACGGGACAGCGGTGGCCTCGGTGCTCATCCTCATCGGCGCCGCCTTTGGCCTGGTGTACATCCGGCTGCTCCGGGAACGGACTCCATGAGCGCTCCCGCCAAGACGGCCCGCGCGCTTCCGGCCACCACTGGAAGGCGGCAGCGGCGGCGCGCCGGCAGCACCCCGGCTGACCTGGTGCTGTTCCTGATCGGCGCCGGCTTCCTGCTGCCCCTGCTTTGGCTCATCCTGGCGTCCCTCGATGCCGAAGCCGGACACGAACTAAGGATTCCGGCCGAGGCCGGTGCGGACAATTTCGCCGCAGTCCTGACGCCGGAACTGCTGCTCCGGCCTCTGTGGAACAGCGTGGTGTTATCCGGGGGGACGGCTGCCGTGACCCTGGTTGCAGCCGTCCTGGCCGCCTATCCGCTCTCCCGCTACCAGTCCCGGTTCAACCGGCCGTTCATGTACACCGTCCTCTTCGGAACATGCCTCCCTATCACCGCCATCATGGTTCCGGTGTACGGCCTCTTCGTCCAGTTCGAGCTGCTGGACTCGATGCCCGCCACCATCTTCTTTATGGCCACCACCACGCTGCCCATGGCCATCTGGATGACCAAGAACTTCATGGACGGCGTGCCGGCATCGCTGGAAGAAGCCGCCTGGGTGGACGGTGCGACGCGCATGGCTGCGCTCCGAACCATTGTGCTGCCGCTGATGAGGCAGGGGCTGGGCGTCGTGTTCATCTTCGTGTTCATCCAGGCGTGGGGAAACTTCTTCGTGCCGTTCGTGCTGCTCCTGTCCGAGGCACGGCAGCCCGCCGCGGTGTCCATCTTCAGTTTCTTCGGGCAGCACGGGGCCGTGGCGTACGGCCAGCTGGCCGCGTTCTCCATCCTGTATTCCCTGCCCGTGCTGGCCCTCTACGTGATTGTGGCCAGGGGTGCCGGTGGTTCCTTTGCCCTGTCCGGGGCCGTCCGGGGGTAGCCGGGCAGCGCGGTTCCGGATCACCGTTGGCAGCCGCGGCGGCCACGGGTTCAACTCTGCCACGGGCCAAGGCGGCTCCTGGCACGATCTCGCCGCGCCGGCGAAATCAGTCGATGTCTTCGAAAACCACGCCGTACGGCAGGCTCTCATCGAGGTGGGCCTGGTGGCCGGTGGACCCGGGGTTGTACGTCACCCGTACCCCATGCAGCTTGTCCGCTGCAGACTGCAGCAGGACAGGCCTGACGGTACTGATGAACATCTCGCTTTTGTCGGCGAGAAACTCCTTGTAACTGGCTGGAAGCTCGCTCATGTCAAAAGGATAGACCTGGGCGCACCTGATGGGGAGGGGTCCCCATTGCCCAAACCGCAGCCCCGTCCTTGGATAGGATGGCGGGCGGAATGCTGCCTGTCCGGCAGCCATGCCCAGTTCAGCCAACAGGGGGAGTTCGAGTGCTTTCAACTAGCGCGTCCGCAAGAATCGAACCTGCGGAACTGGCGAGGGCGCAGCAGGTTGTGGCGAACATCGCCGGGAGCTTTGAGGCCAAAGTGGTGGGGCAGGCCAGGCTGCGGGAATCGCTGCTGGTTGGCCTGCTGACCGGCGGCCACATCCTCCTGGAAAGCGTCCCCGGGCTTGCCAAGACCACGGCTGCGCAGACGGTGGCGGAAGCCGTCAGCGCAGAGTTCCGCCGGATCCAGTGCACCCCGGACCTGCTGCCCAGTGACATCGTGGGAACCCAAATCTACGACGCCGCCAAAGGAACCTTCATCACCCAGCTGGGACCGGTGCACGCCAACATTGTCCTCCTGGACGAGATCAACCGTTCCAGCGCCAAAACGCAGAGTGCCATGCTCGAGGCAATGCAGGAACGCCAGACCTCCATCGGCGGCCAGGAATACCGTCTGCCCTCGCCTTTCCTTGTCCTGGCCACCCAGAACCCCATCGAGCAGGAGGGCACGTACCAGTTGCCGGAAGCGCAGATGGACCGCTTCATGCTCAAGGACGTGCTGGACTATCCTTCCCCGGCGGAGGAAGCCGAAATCATCCGTCGCATTGATGCCGGGGTGTACACGCCGGAGCAGGCGCCTCCGGCCGCAGCCTCCCTGGATGCCGTCACGGAGGTCCAAAAACTCGTCCGGCGCGTCTACATGGACCCCGCCATCATCAACTACATCGTGGGGCTGGTCTTCGTCACCCGGAACGCCGGGCAGTACATCGACCAGCGGCTGGCCGGGTTCATCGAGTTCGGTGCCAGCCCCAGGGCCAGCATCGCCTTCAGCCAGGCTGCACGGGCCGTTGCCCTGCTGAACGGCAGGGACCATGTCATTCCCGAGGACGTTAAGACGCTGGCGCACCGGGTCCTCCGCCACCGGCTGATCCTGAACTTTGACGCTGTGGCGGAAGAAGTGCGGGTGGAAACTGTGATTGACGCCGTCGTCACTGCCGTCCAAACCCCTTAGGCCGGCGTGACCAGCCTCCTCCAGCGGGTGAAGTCCAACATGGCCATCTTCGCGCACCGCAAGGCCCGCGGCATGCTCGACGGCGAGTACTGCTCGGTGTTCCGCGGCCGCAGCCTGGACTTCGATGACCTCCGTGCCTACGTTCCCGGCGACGAGGTCCGCGACATCGACTGGAAGGCATCGGCGCGGCACGGCTCGCCGCTGGTCAAGCAGTACATGGCGGTCCGCCGGCAGACCGTCATCCTTGTCACGGACACAGGCCGCAACATGGCCGCGGCCGCCTACAGCGGGGAAACCAAGAAGGACATCGCTGTGATGGCGCTGGGGGTCATGGGGTACCTGGCCCACCGGCACGGCGACATGGCGGGACTGGTGTGCGGCGATTCCGGCGGCACAACGTCACTGCCCGCCAAAGGCGGTGAGGCCCACCTGGAACGCCTCCTGCGTCAGGTGGACTCCACGGCAACGCTGGACGCCGCGCCCAGCAGGATCGAAGACCAGCTCCACCATGTGGCGCGCAATGTGAAGGGGCGCAACCTGCTGTTCGTCGTCGCCGACGAAGTCGCAGCCAACCCGGCCTTCGGGCAGTTGCTGCGCCGGCTTCGGGCCCAGCACGAGGTCCTCTGGCTCACGGTCCGCGACGCAGGACTGGCCCCTGGGGACCCGCTCCTTCAGCCGGAGCAGGCCCTGCCTGATTCCTACAGCGTCAGCGGCTCCCACCCCCTGCTTGCGCACCTTGCCCGGGACCCGGCAGTCGCCGCGGCCTATGCCACCGCCGTGGCAGAACGGGACGCCGGGCGCAAGGCCATGCTGCGCCAGGCCGGAATCACGGAAGGCGAAGTGGACGGAACCGGGGGCGTGATGAAGGCCCTGTTCGCCCTCCTCGAAAGGCACCGACGTGCGGGCTGAACCGGAGTTTTACGGACCGCTGGAGTATGCCCCGGTGTGGGGGTGGGCTGGAGTGGGGCTGCTCGTGATGGTTGCCGCCTGGTATACGTTCGTGTTTGCCGCCACCCGCACGCATCGCAGGGTGGAGGCCCGCCAGCGCCCTGCCCGGCTCACGGACCTGGCGGGACTCAAGGCGGCATACCTGCAGAGGATCAATGACGTGGAACGTGACGCCGCCGCGGGAAAACGGAGCGCCCGGGACTCCCACCAGGAAATCAGCCTCCTGCTGCGGAAATTCGTCCGCGATGCCACCGGAGTGGATGCGCCCCGCATGACCCGGGCGGACCTCGCCGAACATCCGCTGCCGGCGGCCGCGTCCGCCGTCGGGCAGCTGTACCCGGCCGAGTTCGGTCCCGAACCCCTTCCCTCCGTCTCAGGCTCCGCGGCCGCGGCACGCAAGGCGGTGCAGGCATGGAACTGATGTTGTGGTGGCTGCTTCCGCTGGCCGCTGTGACAGCCTGCGCTGCCGGATGGGCGGCCCTCCGGCCGGACAGGAACGCCAACGCACGACGCCGGCCGGTGGCCCATGCGGACCGCCTCACCGCACTGCCGGAGTACCAGGCGGCGCTGCGTCGGCACCGCCGCTGGCTGGCCGTGGCCGCGCTCGCATGCGCGTCCCTGCTGGCTTCCACGGCTGTGGCGGCGGCACGGCCCGTCGAGGTGGCCACCGTCCGGCCGGAACAGCACAACCGGGACATCATGCTGTGCCTTGACGTTTCGGGTTCCATGAGCAGCGCAGACGCCGCCGTGGTGGACGTTTTCTCCGAACTGGCCGCCGAATTCGACGGCGAACGCATCGGCCTGACGGTTTTCGACAGCACGGCCGTCCAGGTTTTTCCCCTGACCGACGACTACGGCTACGCCCGCGAACAGCTGCAGCTTGCTCGGGACGCCTTCAACGGGAAGCCCGGCAGTTCCGGCTTCCTGGACGGGACGTGGAGCGGCCGGGGCTCCTCCCTGATCGGCGACGGCCTGGCCTCCTGCCTCACCAGCTTCCCGCGCGGGACGGAGCAGGCAGCAAGCCGGAATCCGGGCACGGGCCAGAACCTTGGCCAACAGCCGCGCTCGCGGTCAGTGGTCCTGGCTACGGACAATTTCCTCTCCGGGGACCCCATCATGACCCTTGGGGAAGCGGCCGCCCTCGCCAAAGACAGGGCAGTCAGGGTATATGCACTGAACCCGGGCGACCTTGACTACGGCCCGGGGCCGGACCAGCCGGGGGAGCAGCTGCGGGCTGCGGCGGAATCCACGGGCGGCGCTTATTACTCCCTGGACAACCCCGAGGCAGTGCCGGGCGTCGTGCGGGGCGTCGAGGAAACAGAAAAGTCGGCTCTTCAGGGCGCCCCGCGGGCAGTGGTTTCGGAAGAACCGGGCCTGCCGCTCGCCGCGGCCCTCCTCTCCGGGCTGGTCCTCGCCGTCGCCACCTGGCGGTTGCGGCCATGACCCTGCAACCGGTCCTTTCCTGGTGGCTGATGCTTCCCGTCATCGTGGCGGCCCTCGCGTTCCTGGGATGGCGGCTTTACCGGGCAGCGGGGACTGCCGAGCGGACGGGTGCGCAGCCAAGGGCGGGAGTCAATGTCCGCGCCTGGATGCGCCGAAGCGCACTGGTGCTGCTCCTCCTCGGCGCGGCGCTGCGTCCCGGGCTGCCGGGCGGCACGGTCCAAGCAGCCGCCGCCGACCTCAACGTGTTTTTTGTGGTGGACACCACCACCAGCATGGTCGCGGAAGACTACGGCAACGCCGGACCCAGGATGGGGGGAGTGCGGCGGGACATCGCGGCCATCGCCGAAGAACTGCCCGGAGCCCGCTTCTCCGTCATCACCTTCGACACCAAAGCGCATGTCCGGATGCCGCTGACCACCGACACCCTGGCGCTGGAAACCATCATCTCCGTGCTGGAGCCGCAGGTCACCGCCTATGCCAAGGGAACCAGCATCACCGCCGCCCGGAAGGTGCTGGCCGAACGCCTCGCCGCAGCCCGGCAGAGCCACCCTGAGCGTCCCCGGCTTGTC
The DNA here is from genome assembly GCF_031844545.1 of Arthrobacter sp. AB6. Taxonomy (NCBI): domain Bacteria; kingdom Bacillati; phylum Actinomycetota; class Actinomycetes; order Micrococcales; family Micrococcaceae; genus Arthrobacter; species Arthrobacter sp. AB6. Next base: position 94,408 of record NZ_JAUZVL010000002.1, on the reverse strand, counting down.
TACTACCTGGGCGACGGCGAGCACACCAGCGCGAAGGAACCGGAAGCCCTGGACCTGGAGGATGGCCTGGTGGCCGGGGGAGCAGTGCTGGGCTACGGCACAGCCGGCGGCGGAAGGATGCGGGAAAACACCGGGCGGGAAAGCACCGGGCAGGACCACCCCGGAAATTCCACGGGAGGGGAGGCCGCCCCCTACGTCCAGGACAGTACCGGCAGAGCCGGCGGGGAGGCGCAGCCTGGGGATGCGGTGTCCAGGATTGATGAAGCCCGGCTGCGGCAGATCGCCGGGCAGTTGGGCGTTCCGTATGTGCACCGGTCGTCCGGCGACCCCGTTGCGCCGATGATGCAGGATGCCCGCCCCGCGGTGCTCGACTCCAGGGGAACGCTCGAACACCCGGCCAGTGACGGATCCCTGGCGGGGCGGACCGAGCTGTACTGGATCCTCGCGGCCGGTGCCTTCGTGCTGGGGTTGGCGGAAGCCATCGTGATTATTCGCCGGCTGCGTGAACTGCGGCCGCTTGCACCGTCCATGGCTGGCAGGCGCTCGCAGGATAGAAGGGCGGAGGCCCGGTGACTCCCCTTGAGCGGAACGCGGGCAGCAGCCCGGCACGGCGGCGGCGCCTCCTCGCGTGGTCTGCCTTACCGGTGGTCCTGGTCCTGTGCATCGCCGCCAAGCTGCTCAGCCTTGGAGTGCTGGGAGGCCGGGCGGCCGGCGCCTTCGAAGCTGCCGATGCAGCATCCCTCCGGGCCGCCGCGGAAGCACTCCAGCCGGCAAACATCATCGAACCCCACAAGGCGCACTTCGCCGCCGGGGATGCCCATGTCCTTGACGGCAATTTCGCCGCGGCGCGCCTCCGCTTCGAGGAGGCGCTGGGCGCTGTCCCGCCGGCCCGGTCCGAATCCCCCGATGCCTGCGTCATCAGGGTGAACCTGGTCCTGGCCATCGAGCGCCTCGGTGACGAAAAGCTGCAGGCAGGAGAACCGGTGCCGGCTGCCGGTTTGTTCGAGGAGGCACTCGCAGCCGCGGAAGCAACGCCGGACGGGTGCTTTTCCGGGGGACTGCCAGGGGGGGACGGGTGACCGGCTGGCCGGAGCTGAAGCACGCCTGCAGGAAAAACTCTCGGCACCCGGCAGCAGCCCGGCCCCGGAAGCAGGGCCGGCGGAGGACGCGCCCGGTGAGCACGGCCGGGATTTGCCGCTGCAGAGCCAGCTGCAGCAGTTGGAGGACAGCGCCCGGCAGGGCCAGCGCGAACGCAACAGCGGCCGCGAACGGGAGGAATACCTGGAGGACACCGGGTATGCTCCCGGCCCGGAGCGCCCCTGGTAGCGGCTGCGCACGAAGAAAATTCCGTAGAGAACCAGAAGAAGGCGTAAAACTGCGTCTTAATTCGGAGACCAACTTGAATGCTTCCCCTGCCGCTCATAGAGTCTTATACAAGTTACCCCGGTAACGTGTCAGCGATCCTCCGTGTGGAGGGTGTGGGTGCCCCCATGTGGGCCTGACATTTGCTCACGGACAACTTCATTTCAGGGCGTACCAGCCGCGGCTGCGTCCTCGTGGAGTCCTTCCGTGTTCCCCAAACTCAAATTCATTGCCGGCCGTCGTCGCTTTTTCCGACAGCAGCCGTCAATGGCCCAAAGCCAAGGACGCAAATGTCGCCACCAAGCCTTATTGAAACGCACCCGAATCTATCAGACGCCGCACCTGTGGCGCTTTCCTACGAGCTGTTCCCGCCACGTTCGCCGGCAGCCGCGGAAACCCTCTGGACCACCATCCGGGAACTGGAAACCACCGCACCGGACTACGTTTCCGTCACTTACGGCGCCAGCGGCTCCAACCGGGACACCGCCGTCGAGCTCATCAACCGCCTGCTCCTGGAAACCACGCTCCGGCCCCTGGCCCACCTGACCTGCGTGGGCAACACGCCCCAGGAACTTGCGGGAATCATCGGCGAACTGCTGGACACGGGCGTGCGTGGCATCCTTGCCCTCCGCGGCGACCTGCCCAAGGACGGCGGCGAACCGGCCGAGGGATCGCTACGCTATGCACAGGACCTGATCGAGCTCATCCGCCGGGTTGAACAGCGCCGGTCCGCCCTGCTCTGTGCAGGCAAGATCGCCGTGGGTGTCGCTGCCTACCCCACCCGGCACCCGGAGTCACCGAGCGAAGCGCACGACGTCGAGGTGCTGCTCGCCAAGCAGCGGTCCGGCGCGGACTTCGCCATCACGCAGGTCTTCTTCCACACGGAGCAGTACGCCGACCTCCTGACGCGGGCACGCCGGGCAGGGGTCACCATCCCGATCATTCCCGGTGTCATGCCGCTCACCAGCCTTCGGCGCCTGAAGCGGCTCGGCGAGCTGACAGGCGTGGAGCCGGCTCCCGAACTGCTGGACCGGATGGCCGCGGCGGACAGCGACCTGGAGCGCATGCGGATTGGTGTCAGTGCCACCGTTGACCTTGCCAACGCGGCACTGGATGCCGGAGCGCCGGGCATCCATCTCTACACCTTCAATGAACACCAAAGCGCCCTGGACGTGCTGGACAAGCTGGCCCTCCCGCGGCGCACCCGTTCCAGCCGCCGCGATGCCGTGGCCGGCCAGCTCGCCAGCTGAGCCCGCCAAAGCCCAACGTCTTTTAGCTGAACGCTTTTTAGCCCAACACCTTTTTGCGGACGCCCGCCAACGGCCTGTCCGCACTCATTGCAACTCCCCAGGAGATTCCCATGACTGAAATCAACAACGCCACCACGCCCTTTCCCGCTGCTTCCCTGCTGGGGTACCCCCGCATCGGCCGCCGCCGCGAGCTCAAGAAAGCCATCGAGGCCTACTGGGCCGGCAAGATCGACGCCGCCGCCCTGGACAACGCCGCCAAGGACATCCAACTGGCCATCGCCAAGCGCCTGCAGGAACTCGGCCTGACGGAAGCGGCAGCCGTGCCGGGCACCTTCTCCTACTACGACCAGGTCCTGGACGCCACCGCCCACCTCGGTGCCGTGCCTGCCCGCTTCGGCAAGCTCCTCAACGCCGAGGGACAGCTGGACATCGACGGCTACTTCACCCTGGCCCGCGGCAACAAGGACCAGCAGCCGCTGGAAATGACCAAGTGGTTCGACACCAACTACCACTACCTGGTGCCGGAAATCGGCCCGGAGACCGGGTTCAGCCTGGCCTCCACCGCGAAGGTTGACGAGTTCGCCTTCGCCCTGGCCAACGGCATCGAAACCCGCCCGTACATCGTTGGCCCGGTCACGTACCTGCTGCTGTCCAAGGCTTCCGACGGCGCCCCGGCCGGTTTCGCGCCGCTGTCCCGCCTCGAGGACATCCTGCCCGTCTACGTCCAGCTGCTCGAGAAGCTCGCCGCCGCCGGCGCCAGCTGGGTCCAGCTGGACGAACCCGCACTCGTGGTTGACCAGGACACCCCGGCCGTCGAAATCGAAGCAGCCGTGGCCCGCGCCTACGAGGTCCTCACCGCTGCAGCCGACCGCCCGCAGATCCTCGTCTCCACCCCGTACGGTTCACTCGACGGCCAGCTTGGCACCCTCGCCGCCACCAACATCGAGGCCCTGCACATTGACGTCTTCAAGGGCGCCGTCCCCTCCGCCGCGGCACTCGCCGGACTGGGCAGCAAGACCCTGGTTGCCGGCGTCGTTGACGGCCACAACATCTGGCGCAACGACCTCGCCGCTTCGGCCGCCAAGCTGGACGCACTGAAGGCTGCTGCAGGCAGGGTCACCGTCTCCACCTCCACGTCCACGCAGCACGTGCCGCATGACGTTGCCGAGGAGGCGCAGCTCTCCGAACAGCTGCGCAGCTGGCTGGCGTTCTCCGACCAGAAGGCAGTTGAGGTCAGGACCCTCGCGTCCTACCTGGCCGACCCCGCTTCCGCGAAGGCCGCCATTGACGAAGCCACAGCAGTGATTGCTTCCCGCGCCACCGCCGCAGGCGTCCGCCGCACGGACGTCCGTGCCCGCACCGAGGCGCTCACCGCCGCTGACTTCAGCCGCTCGGAGTACCCGGTCCGCGAGGCCGCCCAGGAACAGGCGCTGCACCTGCCGCCGCTGCCCACCACCACCATCGGCTCCTTCCCGCAGACCTCGGAGATCCGTTCGGCCCGGGCCCGCAACAACAAGGGCGACCTCACCAACGAGCAGTACGAACAGCTCATGAAAGATGAGATCAAGCGGGTCGTTGAACTCCAGGAAGAGCTGGGCTATGACGTCCTGGTGCACGGCGAGCCGGAGCGCAACGACATGGTGCAGTACTTCGCCGAGAACCTTGAGGGCTTCGACGTCACGGTCCACGGCTGGGTCCAGTCCTACGGCTCCCGCTGCACCCGGCCGTCCATCCTTTGGGGCGACGTCACCCGCAGCGCGCCCATCACGGTCGAGTGGGCCAAGTACGCACAGTCCCTGACCAGCAAGCCGATGAAGGGCATGCTCACCGGCCCGGTCACCATCCTGGCCTGGTCCTTCGTCCGCGACGACCAGCCGCTGCGCGAAACCGCCAACCAGGTTGGCCTGGCCCTGCGCGACGAAATCGCCGACCTCGAAGCCGCCGGCATCAAGGTCATCCAGGTGGACGAGCCCGCGCTGCGCGAGCTCCTGCCGCTGCGCAAAGCTGACCACGAGGACTACCTGAAGTGGTCCGTGGACTCCTTCCGCCTGGCAACGGCCGGTGCCGCCGACGCCACCCAGATCCACACCCACCTCTGCTACTCGGAGTTCGGCGTGATCATCGACGCGATCGACGGCCTCGATGCGGACGTGACGTCCATCGAGGCAGCCCGCTCACGCATGGAGGTTGTCCACGACCTCGAGTCCCACGGCTTCGGCCGCGGCGTTGGCCCGGGCGTCTATGACATCCACTCGCCGCGCGTGCCGGGTGAGGGTGAAGTCACCGAACTGCTGGCCACCGCCGTCAAGCACGTTCCGTCCCGCCAGCTCTGGGTCAACCCGGACTGCGGACTGAAGACCCGGGGCTACGCCGAGACCGAAGAGTCCCTGCGCAACCTGGTCAAGGCAACCCAGGCAGTCCGCGCCGGCCTGCTGGAGTCAGCGAAGTAAGTACATAAAGAACGACGTCGGCTGGTCACTTCAGGTGACCTGCCGACGTCGTTCTTTTGTTTGGCCGAGCCCGCCGAAACCTAGGATTCCCACACGATTTCGTCGTCCACGACGCCGTCTTCGTCCGCGGAGGCCACCAGCACCTCGTCGGTGAAATGCTCGCCCAGGGTGAAGTCCAGGACGAAGTAGCGCTCGGGCTGTCCGGGGTAGATGCCCACGTGGCCGAGCTTCAGGGCCTTCAGGAACACCTCGTTGGTGAGCTGGCTGCGGTCCGATATGCCGAAGACCTTCTGCAGGTGCTCGTCCTTGAGGGCGTTGCAGTGGAAGTGCAGGTACTCCTGCGGGCTGGTGCCTTCCTGTTCCAGTTCTTCCGCGATCATGTCCCGGACCTCGTCCACGAGCTCGGGCAGGAACCGCAGGCGGTAGTCCACCTTGTGCAGTGCGGCCTCGTCGAAGTGGTCGTGGGCGGTCACGTTCAGGTCGAGCTCCAGCGGATGGCCGCGAAGTTCGTGCTTCGCGGCGATGAAGTGATCCCTGCCGTGGTTGAGCTCAATCTCTCCAAAGTGCCGGCTCGCTACCTTGCTCATAGTTTCAACATAGACCCGAACAGCGGTGCATTCCAGCGTTCGGGCCTAATTCACCGCGGTGCGCATCCCGGCGAGCGTCTCGGCCAGCAGGTCGACGAACAGCTGGACCCGGGCGGTCTTCCGCTCGTTGATCAGGAGCGCAAAGACGTTCCGGGCCAGCCGGATTTCAGGGACGTCCAGGACCACCACGCCCGCCGGCTTGTTGCGCAGGGCAAGCTCCGGCACCAAAGCCGCGCCCAGCCCCGCGGCCGCCATCTCCAGGCTCGCGTGGAAATCGTCACTGTGCGCCACCACCCGCGGATGCAAATTGCAGCCGGCGAACAGGCGCTCAATCACCATGGCGTCGCTGGTGCCCGGGTGGTGCATGATCCACGGCATCTCGGAGAGATGGTCAGCGGCTACCTTGGCATCGGACCGGAAGCCCCAGCCGGCGGGCAGCACCACCCGGAAGTCGTCGTCGCCGATCCATTGCCGGTTGATGGTGTTCGGCCACGCAAAACCGGTCTGGCCCACCTGGAACACAACGGCGAGGTCCAGGTCGCCGCCGGTGCGCAGACCCTGGATGGTCTGCCCGGGTTCAGCCACGGACACTTTCAGGTCGATGCCCAGGTTCTTCCAGGACGGGTTCTTAAGGATGCGTGGCAGGACGTACGTGGCGAGGCTGGGAAAGATCCCCAGCCTGAGTTCCTGGCTGGCCGAATCCTGCGTCCTTGAGGCAGCGGCCATCAGGGCTTCGATGTCCGTGAGGACCTTGGCGGCGTGCCGGGTCATGACGACGGCGGCTTCCGTGGGCACCACGCGCCGTGCCGAACGCTGGAACAGGACGACGCCGGTGTCGCGTTCCAGGGCGGACATCTGCTGGGAGACGGCCGAGGCCGTGTAGCCAAGTGTTGCCGCTGCGGCTGCGAATGAACCGAGCCGGGTGACCTCCAGGAGGGTCTTCAGGTGTACCGGGTTTACCACCCGCCCACAGTACTCCGCCGGCCGCCGCCGAAAAAACTGCCGCCCATCCCACCCATCCGCCGGGCACGTGGTGCCGAATTGCCATCTGGATACCCAGCCAAGCGGCAAATGTTCAGCAGAGGAGCATGCATTGTCACCTAACCCAGCAGTAAGCGGAGGCGGGCGACGGCGGGTGGCCGTCATTGGCAGCGGCGTGGCCGGCCTGACCGCCGCCTACGTCCTCAACAGGGAGGACGACGTCACGCTGTTCGAAGCGGATTCACGGCTGGGAGGGCACGCGCACACGCATGACCTGCCGCAGCCGGACGGGCCCACCATCGGCGTCGATACCGGCTTCATTGTGCACAATGAACGGACGTACCCCACTCTGCTGCGGCTGTTCGCCGAACTGGGGGTGGAGACGCAGGATTCCGAGATGAGCATGTCCATCCGGTGCGACGGCTGCGGCCTGGAGTACGCCGGAGCCCGCGAGGGCGGACGCGGCATCATCGCCCGCCCCTCCAGCCTCCTGCGGGGCCGGTACCTGCGGATGCTGTTCGAGGTCACCCGCTTCTACCGGAAGGCCCGGGCCCTGCTGGAGACCACACCCGTTTCCGCGGCCAACGCGGACCTGGCAGCAGAGCCGACCCTTGGCGAGTTCCTGGAACGCGAAAACTTCAGTCCCTACTTCATCTCCCACTTCATGACCCCGGTGGTCAGTGCGGTGTGGTCCTGCGATCCCACCACCGCGCTTGCCTACCCGGCACGGTACCTCTTCACGTTCCTGGGCCATCACGGCATGCTGGGCGTCAAAGGCTCGCCGCAGTGGCGGACCGTCAGCGGCGGCTCGGCCAGGTACGTCGAGAAACTCGCTGCCGCCCTCGCGGATGTCCGGCTCAATACGCCGGTGATTGCCGTCCGGCGCCATGCACTCGGCGTCGAGCTGGTGACGGAGCATGGCGTGGAGGACTTCGAGGCGGTTGTCGTTGCCACCCACCCTGCGCAGGCACTGGGATTCCTGGCCGATGCCACGCCCGCCGAAAAGCAGGCGCTGGGCGGGATGCCGTACTCCGTGAACCAGACAGTGTTCCACCGGGACCCGGCCGTCCTGCCCGCCTCGGACAATGCCAAGGCCTCCTGGAACTACCGCCTTCCCTCCTGCGAAGCCCGGCCGGACAAGGTCCTGGTCAGCTACGACCTCACCCGGCTGCAGCGGCTCAGCCCGGCTGACGGCATGCCCTACCTGGTAAGCCTGGGGGAGTCGGAGCTGATAGCGGATGGCCGGGTCCTCGAGCGGATGGTGTACGAGCACCCGCAGTACACCCCCGAGTCGCTGCAGGCCCAGCAGGCAATCGCGGGCCTCAGTGACAACCGGATCGCGTACGCCGGTGCCTACCTCGGCTGGGGCTTCCATGAGGACGGCGCGCTTTCCGGCGTGCGGGCCGCCGAGGCGCTGGGCCGTTCCTGGCCCGTTGCCCAGGCTGCCGATCTGCCCGGCTCCCGCGACGGCGGGGAACGGGAGCTGCTGTCCGCGGCGGAATCCGCATGACCGCAGCCCCAGCCATCTACCGCACGTCCATCTCGCACGTGCGGCGCACACCGCTGAAGAACGCGTTCACGTACCGCAACTACAGCTGGTTCGTGGATGTGGACCAGCTCCCGCGGCTACCGTTCCTGCTCCGGCCGCTGGCCGTGTTCAAGGCCCGTGACCATCTCGGGGATCCGCATGCCAGCATCCGCAGCAACGTGGAGCGCTACTTGCGCACCCAGGGCATAGAGCCCGACGGCGGCACCATCCACATGCTGACCAGCGCCAGGGTTTTCGGCTACGTTTTCAACCCCCTGACGCTGTTCTGGTGCTACCGGACCAGCGGTGAGCTTCAGTGCGTGGTGGCCGAGGTCCACAACACCTACGGGGAGCGCCACTGCTACCTGCTGCGGACGGACGCGGCCGGGCGGGCAGCCGTGCCCAAGGCGTTCTATGTCTCACCCTTCAACGACGTAAGCGGGCAGTACCGGATGAAGCTGCCCGCGCCGGGGGAGCGGCTGGCGGTGTCCATCGTGCTGGAACGGGAGGGGCACCGGCCCTTCGTGGCCAGCATGGACGGCACCCGCCGGCCCGCCACCCTCCGGAACATCCTTGCCGCCGCCCTTGCGGTGCCCGCGGCGCCGCTGCTGGTTTCCGCGCTCATCAGGGTGCAGGGCATTACACTCTGGGCAAGACGCCTGCCTGTCGTCGCCCGGCCACACCACCCCTCACAGGAGGCAGTTCAATGACAATGACGGACGACAACCAAGCAACTGCGGCCTATGTCGGAGGCAAGGCAGCAGGCACAGCCACCGATAGGGCTGGACTCATGGCAGCAGGCGACGCTGCCGGCAAGGCCCCCGCGCACTCTCCCGCAGCCTGGACCGCGGCCGGCGTGCCGGCGTCGCCCGCCACCATCGATCCGGACCTGTGGCCGGAAGTGGCCCAGCCGCCGTCGGGCGCCAAGGCTGCCGTGGCCGGCAAAGCCGCCGGCCTCCTGTTCAAGGGAGCCGTGAAGCGGCTGCCGCTGCGGGTGGAGTACCCGGACGGCACCGTGCTGGGCACCGGCGGTCCGGACGCGCCGGTCATGACCGTGGTGCGGCCGGTGGCGTTCGAAGCGAGGATCGGCGACAACGGCCTGATCGGGCTGGGTGAATCCTTTATGGCCGGGGACTGGGAAGCCAGCGACCTGGCGGGCGTGCTCGAGGTGTTCGCGGCGTCGGTGGACACGCTCATTCCCGCTCCGCTGCAGAAGCTGCGTTCGCTGTACCTGCCGCGCACGCCCCGCCAGGAGCGGAACGCCGAGCAGAATACGCGCAGCAACATCTCGCGGCACTACGACCTGTCCAACGACCTGTTCTCCAACTTCCTGGACACCACCATGAGCTACTCGGCGGCACTGTTTCCGTCCGACGCCGGGCCGCTCGCCTCGGTTGGCTGGGAGGCGCTGGCCGAGGCCCAGCAGGCAAAGATCGACAGGCTGCTGGACAAGGCCGGCGTCGGAGCCGGGACCAGGCTCCTGGAAATCGGCACCGGCTGGGGTGAACTGGCGCTCCGGGCAGCGGCCCGCGGCGCCACCGTCTACAGCGTCACCCTGTCCAGCGAGCAGCAGGCGCTGGCGCAGGAGCGGATCGCGGCGGCCGGCTACGCGGACAGCGTGACCGTGGCCCTCCAGGATTACCGGGCTGTGGAGGGCGAGTACGACGCCGTTGTGTCCGTGGAAATGATCGAAGCGGTGGGCTTCGAGTACTGGCCAATCTATTTCCAGACCATCGACCGGGTGCTGGCCCCCGGCGGCAAGGTGGCCATCCAGGCAATCACCATGCCGCACGGGCGCATGTTGGCAACCCGGAACGCGTACACGTGGGTGCACAAGTACATCTTCCCGGGCGGGTTCCTGCCCTCCGTGCGCGCCATCGAGGGCGTGACGCAGCTGCACACCTCGCTGCGCGTGCGGGAGCGGATGGGCATGGGGGACCACTACGCCGCTACCCTGCGGTTGTGGGAGGAACGGTTCCTGGAGCGGTCCCGCGAGGTGGGCGAGCTGGGCTTCGACGCCGTGTTCCAGCGGATGTGGCTGTTCTACCTCTGCTACTCGCGGGCGGGATTCCAGTCCGGCTACCTGGACGTGCAGCAGATCGTGCTGGACCGCCGGGAGGCGCTGCTCTAGCGCTTCATGCAAAAGGCGGCGGCCGTCGTCGTGCGTTTCATCACCAGGAGGGGTTCCGAAGGTCACTTCGGGACCCCTCTCCTGTACCCCGGACCCTTCCCGAGACCCTACGGCGGCAGCCGCGACACGCCGTCTTTTCAGCGACACGCTGAGGGTTAAATGTGGCTAAGTACTCCACAGGGTGTGGATTCAGTCCACGAATTTGGCGGGATTCCGGACATTTTGAAGGACCTTGCCTGTGGATTAACGGTGCATTAAATGACATACTTGTAATACATCATCTTGGGGTTCCGAAGAGGCGTCTGCACTAGATGTAGTATCTACATACAGCTTGGGCGGGAACACCGGACGAGCAAGTTTTTCCAGAAAAGGGGACAGGAATCATGACCGTAACGGTTTACACCAAGCCTGCTTGTGTTCAGTGCAACGCCACCTACCGGGCTCTCGACAAAAAGGGCATCACCTACCAGAGCGTTGACATCTCCCAGGACGCGGAGGCCCTCGAGCGCCTGAAGGCGCTGGGCTACATGCAGGCACCCGTTGTGGTCACGGACCAGGACCACTGGTCAGGCTTCCGCCCGGACAAGATCGAGGAACTGGCCCTCTCCGCCGTTTCCTCCGTGGCCTAAGGGCCCGTCCCTGCCGGCAACCAACAACCAGCCGAGGTGACTCTTACGGCAGCACCAGCAATCCAGGATTTCCACGCGGCTCAGCGCGTGGAATCGCCCGGGCCGGTCCCGTCCGTTGTTACGGAGAGCCAGCTTATCTATTTCTCCTCGGCGTCGGAGAACACCAGCCGCTTTGTCTCGAAGCTTGGCCGCGACGCGGCCCGGATTCCGCTCCTTGCGAAGGATGCACCCCTGCTCGCCACCCGGCCGTACGTGCTGGTGGTGCCCACCTACGGCGGCACCGGGGGAGAAGGCTCCGTTCCCAAGCAGGTCATCCGGTTCCTGAACCACCCGCAGAACAGGCAACTGCTGCGCGGGGTCATCGGTGCCGGCAACACAAACTTCGGGGACAACTACTGCATGGCGGGGGACATCATCGCCGCCAAATGCCAGATACCCCACCTCTATAGATTCGAACTTATGGGAACGCCGGAAGACGTCACCCGGGTCAACCAAGGATTGGATACGTTTTGGACACGACTGTCGCAGACACAGAAGTAACCAGGGCCCAGAAGCCCGAGATGCCCGCCGCCTACAAGGGCCTGGGCTACCACGAGCTGAACGCCATGCTGAACCTGTACGGTCCCAGCGGCGAGATCCAGTTCGAGGCTGACCGCGAGGCCGCCCACCAGTACTTCCTGCAGCACGTTAACAACAACACCGTGTTCTTCCACGACCTGGAAGAGAAGCTCGACTACCTGGTGAAGAACCAGTACTACGAGCGCGAGACGCTGGACCAGTACACGATGAACTTCATCCGTGAGCTGTTCAACCGTGCCTACAAGAAGAAGTTCCGCTTCGAGACGTTCCTGGGCGCCTTCAAGTTCTACACGTCCTACACGCTGAAGACGTTTGACGGCAAGCGCTTCCTGGAGCGCTACGAGGACCGCGTCTGCATGGTGGCCCTGCACCTGGCCCGCGGCAACGAGCAGCTTGCCCTCCAGATGGTGGACGAGATCATCGAGGGCCGCTTCCAGCCGGCCACCCCCACGTTCCTGAACGCCGGCAAGAAGCAGCGCGGCGAGCTGGTCTCCTGCTTCCTGCTCCGCATCGAAGACAACATGGAGTCGATCGGACGGTCCATCAACTCCGCGCTGCAGCTCTCCAAGCGCGGCGGCGGCGTGGCATTCGCGCTGACCAACATCCGCGAAGTCGGCGCCCCGATCAAGCAGATCGAGAACCAGTCCTCCGGCGTCATCCCCGTGATGAAGCTCCTCGAAGACAGCTTCTCCTACGCCAACCAGCTCGGTGCCCGCCAGGGTGCGGGAGCTGTGTACCTGCACGCGCACCACCCGGACATCTACCGCTTCCTGGACACCAAGCGCGAGAACGCGGACGAGAAGATCCGCATCAAGACCCTCTCCCTCGGCGTCGTCATCCCGGACATCACGTTCGAGCTGGCCAAGCGGGACGAGGACATGTACCTGTTCTCCCCGTACGACGTGGAGCGCGTCTACGGCATGCCGTTCTCCGACGTCTCGGTCACCGAGAAGTACTACGAGATGGTGGACGACTCCCGGATCAAGAAGACCAAGATCAAGGCCCGCGAGTTCTTCCAGACCCTCGCCGAGATCCAGTTCGAGTCCGGCTACCCGTACATCATGTTCGAGGACACCGTGAACCGGGAGAACCCGATTGACGGCAAGATCATCATGTCCAACCTGTGCTCTGAGATCCTCCAGGTTTCCCAGCCCACCACGTACAACGATGACCTGTCCTACGCGGACACCGGCAAGGACATTTCCTGCAACCTGGGCTCGCTGAACATTGCCAAGACCATGGACTCGCCGGACTTCGGCCTGACCATCGAGACGGCCATCCGCTCGCTCTCGGCCGTGTCCGACATGTCCAACATCACCTCGGTGCCGTCCATCGCCAAGGGCAACGACCAGAGCCACGCCATCGGCCTGGGCCAGATGAACCTGCACGGCTACCTTGCCCGGGAACGGGTCCACTACGGTTCCGAAGAGGGCCTGGACTTCACCAACATCTACTTCTACTCGGTGGTGTACCACGCCATCCGCGCCTCCAACCTGCTGGCCATCGAGACCGGCCAGACGTTCGGCGGCTTCGAGAAGTCCAAGTACGCCTCCGGCGAGTTCTTCGACAAGTACACGGAGCAGGAATGGGTGCCGCAGACCGAGAAGGTGGCGGAGCTGTTCAAGAACGTCCACATCCCCACCCAGGCTGACTGGCTGGCGCTGAAGGCTTCGGTCATGGAGCACGGCATCTACAACCAGAACCTGCAGGCTGTTCCGCCCACGGGCTCGATCTCCTACATCAACAACTCCACCTCCTCGATCCACCCGGTGGCGTCCAAGATCGAGATCCGCAAGGAAGGCAAGCTGGGCCGCGTGTACTACCCGGCGCCGTACCTGACGAACGACAACCTGGAGTACTACCAGGACGCGTACGAGATCGGCTACGAGAAGGTCATCGACACCTACGCCGCCGCCACCCAGCACGTGGACCAGGGCCTGTCGCTGACGCTGTTCTTCAAGGACACCGCCACCACGCGCGACATCAACAAGGCCCAGATCTACGCCTGGAAAAAGGGCATCAAGACCATCTACTACATCCGTCTCCGCCAGCTCGCGCTGGAAGGGACTGAGGTTGAGGGCTGCGTCAGCTGCATGCTTTAATCTTCAACTAAACGTGCCAGTACGACGGCGGGTGCCCGCCCGCCGTCGTACGCTTTAACTTAGAGAAAACCACCCAACGCATAGGGGATGACATGACCGAGAAGGTCAAGCTGCTTAGCCACGTCGAGGCCATCAACTGGAACCGCATCCAGGACGACAAGGACGTCGACGTCTGGAACCGCCTGGTCAACAACTTCTGGCTGCCGGAGAAGGTGCCGCTGTCCAACGACGTCCAGTCCTGGAACACGCTGACGCCTGCCGAGCAGCAGCTCACCATGCGCGTCTTCACCGGACTGACCCTGCTGGACACCATCCAGGGCACGGTTGGCGCCGTTTCCCTGATTCCGGATGCGCTGACCCCGCACGAGGAGGCCGTGTACACCAACATCGCGTTCATGGAGTCCGTGCACGCCAAGAGCTACTCCTCCATCTTCTCCACGCTGGCCTCCACCAAGGAGATCGACGAGGCTTTCCGCTGGTCCACCGAGAACGAGAACCTTCAGAAGAAGGCGCAGATCGTCATGGACTACTACCAGGGCGATGATCCCCTGAAGCGCAAGGTTGCCTCCACGCTGCTGGAGAGCTTCCTGTTCTACTCGGGCTTCTACCTGCCCATGTACTGGTCCTCACGCGCCAAGCTGACGAACACGGCTGACCTGATCCGCCTGATCATCCGTGACGAGGCCGTGCACGGCTACTACATCGGCTACAAGTTCCAGAAGGGCCTGGAGAGGGTTTCCGAGGAGAAGCGCCAGGAAATCAAGGACTACACGTTCGAGCTGCTGTTCGAGCTGTACGAGAACGAAGTCCAGTACACGCACGACCTCTACGACGGCGTCGGCCTGGCCGAGGACGTCAAGAAGTTCCTGCACTACAACGCCAACAAGGCCCTGATGAACCTGGGCTACGAGGCGATGTTCCCGGCGTCCGTCACCGACGTGAACCCGGCAATCCTTTCGGCCCTGTCCCCGAACGCTGACGAGAACCACGACTTCTTCAGTGGCTCCGGCTCTTCGTATGTCATCGGCAAGGCTGTCAATACTGAAGACGAGGACTGGGACTTCTAGTCTCGCTCGTTTCGCATGGGGCAGATGTATATCTGGTGCTAGCGGATGTACATTTGTTTCATGTCGACCATCAATATCACTGAGGCGCGATCACACTTGCCCGAGCTCATCGAAAAGGCCGAGTCGGAGCCTGTGTTCATTGAGCGTCGCGGACATCGGGCAGCAGTTTTGGTATCGCCAGAGCGTTATGAGCAGATGCTTGATGCCTTGGAAGAAGTCGAGGACGTTGCGGCATTCGATGCAGCGATGGCGGAAGAAGGCGAGAACATTCCCTGGGTACAGGTGAAGGCGGATCTGGGCTGGGCATGAGCCCCTACCGGATTGAGCTAAGACCTGCGGCCATCCGCGCACTAAAGAAAATTCATTCCGAGGACAAAGAACGCATTCAAGGTGCCATCGCGCTCCTCGGCCAAGACCCGCGGCCGCCCAAAGCAATTGCCTTGAGCGGCCGTCCGGGTTATCGGGTCCGTGTTGGTGACTACCGGATCATCTATACGATCGAGGATGACGTTTTGCTCGTTGTGGTTGTGACCGTAGGGCACCGCCGCGACGTCTATAACAAGTAGGGAACCCGTCCAATCTCCCGCCGGTCAAGACACAATTGACCGCTGTCGGTTTACCCGTTCGACGCCCCGGATGATGAGTTCCCCGGCTACTCCCAACCCAATAAGGGCCAACAGGTTTCCATTCCGCATGGAACTTCCAGCGATGTAGCTGTTCTGGGCTGCTTGAACCACCGCAATATCGTTCAAGTACCACCCGTTGACAACACTCTGCTGGGGTGCTCCCTTGGTCTCGCCCGCGTTTAGTTCATTCGTGACGGCAGCCTCGGTAAGGTCCGCTCTCCAGTCTGACGGATTGCTGCCGCTATGAATCGCAGGGTTGTTGACGATCCACGTGATGATCAGCATGCCGGGGGACAAGTCACGCGGTTTCATTGCGTTTGATATCGCTCCCGGTGCCGCCACTGTCATGATCTCGGATCCGCTGCTGCAGGAGGCGGCGCGGATCCAGATTCCGTAGAAGCCGAGGTAGAAAACCGAGGGCCGTGTGCCGCGCGCAGTCTGTGCAGCGTGGCGCACGGAGTCCCACCGGATCATGCGGGACACTGATGACGTCGCGGCGGGGGAGCTTTCCTTCGGTCTGCGCGGCAGATCGAACAGCAGAAGAAGTGCCCCAGGCACAGCCTGTGGCTAAGAGGGGACAGCACAATGGCCGAGATTGAAGACGTGACACTGGAGACGCAGCTCGATGATGGTGAGGCCAACGCAGACATCGCGAAGGCGGTCAGTGCCCGTCACTCGATCGCCCGCAAGTACGTCATGAGGATTCGGCGCCGGCGTCCGGAGGCGACGCCAGCGGAAGTTATCAAGTTGTTGGAGCGCCACTACAGCACATCGATCACCGCTGCAGGGGCTGCTATCGCTGCTGGGTCCATCGCCGCTGAGGTGGGAATTTCCTTGATTCCGGGTGGCGGAGTCGCGGCCGCCGGTCTCAAGACCGCCGGCAAGCAGGCCGCGAAGAAGACTGTTCAGGTAACGGCGAAGGAGGCGGCCAAGGTAGCCGCGAAGAACATGGCCATGGGTGCTGCGAAAAACGGGGCCCAGCGGGTGGCCGCGTTTCTCCCTGCCGGTGACCAGCAGCTTCAATTCGAGATTACGGCAGTTTTTGGGCTAGCCCTCGCCGACGTACATGGGATGAACCTCGACCAAGACCAGGCTCATGCTCTGGTTTACGGGCTCACCAATGACTCCGTTAGCCAGCAGCAAATCGCGACCATGGCCAAGGACGTCGCGGAAACGTCTCCCGATGGAGTGGTGGGCGTTGGTCACAAATTCGCCGCCGCCAGCGGTGACTGGTCGCACTGGGCAACGACGCTGGCAGACACGCTGCCGAGCGGAGCCGCGCAAAGTCTCGTCAGGACCATGCAGACGGGCCAGCTGGATACCGTGCGGGAAACCCTGAGCGGAAAGCAGCAGTCCGCGATCGAATACGGAGTTGGCGCGCTGACGGGAGGAGTCAGCCGGTTCGTTTTCGGCCGCGATGTGGTGGAAGCGGCCCGGGCTGCATTCCCTGAGGCTCCGGAGGAGTTCCCGGCACATCTGGCTCTGCAGGAGAAGTCGAAGGCTGATGCCGATGACGGGGAGGTGGAGCAGAACCGTGCACTCGCCGCTCTGGAGGATGCTGCGAAGTCCACGGGGATGTGGATTTCCGGGACGGCAAGCACGGTTGGAGAAGGAGTTGCAACCGGTGCCACCGCCGTGGGGTCAGGGGTAGCAAGCGCCGCCGCTGCGGTGTCCCGCCCCTTCCGTGCCGTGGACGTTGACGGCGACGGTATCCCCGACGAGCCGCAGGCCCTCGCCGCGGTCAAGGGCCTTGGCGGTGCCCTGGCCGGTGCCACCGGCGCAGCGAGCGGAAGGGTTGCTGGTTTGTTCAAGTCCCGGAAGCGAGACACGGCTGATGCGCCGGAGAAGGCGCCTGAGGAATGAAATCAGACGCCTACAGCGCAGAACTGGCCGCTGCCATGGAGGCTGGCTTTATAAGAAACCGCAATACGGGCGAGCACTGCCACAGCCTTGCCGATGCGTATATGGCCTCTCTGGCCGAGAGTTCCCTACCTGAGGAAGTAGAGGAGCGCGAGGAGTACGACCGCCTGGTCGCGTGGTCCCTGGAGAAGAGAGACGTGTCGCCGGGAGAAGTCGTGAGGACGTTCAACTACATCCGGGTTAAAGCGGTTCGGGTAGCCATGAAAGTCGCCCAAAGGCGCGGAGACGTGGGCCAGCACGAGTTCCTTTGAGCAACACACCGAGGGGCTCCGCACGCTTTGTGCGGGGTCCCTTGGGCTTTGTCCGGGAGTTATCTGGCATCGAGGTAGGCGCGCAGGAACTGTTCTGCGGCAGATGGCGGTACCTTTAGGTAGTCCACGGTCCCGCCCAGGGCGGTGGGCATAGGCGGGTAAGGACGTTGTGATTGCCACTGGCCGGCGTCCGGCGCGAGGGAACGCGGCCAGTGGGGTGGTTCCCAGTCCTGGTGTTCGCTTTTGTATTTCCGTCCTGATGGTGAGATCCAGCCGGGCGGCTCGTTCTTTGTTGCCGGCGCCGGTTTCCAGCCGCTGGCATGTTTGAGTCTGTGGTGCCGTGGACAGGGCTGTCCCAGGTTGCTGATTCCGGTGGTGCCGCCGTGGTGCCAGGCCAGGAGGTGGTCTGCTTCGTTGTCCAGGGAGTGGTTGCTGCACCCTGGGAACGGGCATTTGCCGTCACGCATCCGTAGCCAGTTCCGCATGGCCTTCGTGAGCCGGTAACTGGTGCGGCCGATTTCCAGGGGTGCCCCGTCCCGTGGGTCCACGAGCACCCGGTGGAACGAGTCCGCCCCGTTGGCCACCAGCTCCCGTGCCATGGAGGCAGGGATAGGTCCGAACCCGTCGAGCATCGCCGACTCTTCAGTCATACCGAGCAGGGAGAAGACAGGAACGGTAACCAGGATTTCGGCCCGGGGCGTAGGCACATCGGCAAGACCGCTGGCCCCTGCATCCAGCCCGGCCCCGGTCGCGGCGCTGACTCCCTTGCTGCAGCGGGCGCAGCCGTTGTTGCTGCGCAGGGCTGCGGCTGCGAACACGTCTGCCCGTAACTGGGTGAGCGTCCGGGCCTCGTGAGGACCCTGCAGGCCGCGGGCGATGGCCGTGATGCGGTTCCAGATCGCAGCCGCCTGGTCCGCGGGCAGGTAGGCGGACACCCGTGCCATGCCGTCCTGCTCCGGGGTGTATTCCAGGTACCTGTCTTGCACTCCTTTAGCATGGCGTCTTTCAATGCTGTCCGGGTGATGGCGTTCCCGCCAGGTCCTGGCCTTCCGCCGGAACCTAAAGGCGGGCATCTCGCCGGCCGGACAACCGCGGGCAGGATTGGCCGCGTCAGCGTCGAGGAAGTGAGCTTCAAGTGCCCGCGCTGCTTCGCGGTCGAGGGTGGCGGTTTCGTCCACCATTACCTTGGCGTGTTGCCACGAAACGGTTCCCGCCTGGAGGGCTGACAGGGTGAGTGGGAGAGACGTAGACAAGGCATGGGATTGCTCCAGTAGCATGCCTGCGGCCCTATCTCCGATAGCCAGTACGCAGCCCACCTCGGCCGTTATTGCCATTTCCTGGGCAATGGCCGGCACATAAGGAGGCGCCGCCGACCGGGCCGAATCCGCATACGTAGCGGCTGCCTCCGCCTTCAATGCAGCGATCCGAGCCTCAGCGCGTGCTATCCCCGCAAGGATGTCCAAACACTCATCAGCGACGGCGGCCAGCGGGTCGGTGTCCGAGGTCAACCCGCATCCGGACCCAGCCACCTCGGCGCGAAGCATGGCGATTGCGGCGTCGATCGCCCCAAAAGCCTCTTCCACCGCTTGGTTTGCCATGTGCCCATTATTGAAGGGGGGTGTGACATTTTTTGTGCACCAGTTTTGCGAAGCCCGTAACCATGCTTCCCTCAGAACAGCGGCCAGGGCACCGCCGACATCTCACCGCTCGGAGCCGGGAACCGACCCGCCGAGCGCAACCGGGCGCAGCGCACGGCGAGCGAGGCGACTTCTTCTGCGCTGAGCAGGTCCGCCAGGTTCCGGCCCAGCTCACCGTCCAGTCTTTCGCTGACACGGTCGATGCCCTCAAGTTCCTCGACAGTCAGTGCGTCCCCCAGCCAACCCCACAGCACCGTGCGCAGCTTGTGGTCACGGTGAAAGGTGAGCCCGTGGTCCACGCCGTGCCGGTGTCCGTTCGGCATGGCCAGGATGTGGTCGCCTTTGCGGTCGGCATTGTTTACGACGACGTCGAACACCGCCATGCGTCTGAGCGCCGGAGTGTCCTCATGTATGAGGGCGACCATCCGTCCGTTCTCATCCTGACCCTCGAGGACGTGTTTCCAACCGACCTCCGGTACGTCGTCCGACGCAATGAGGTCCACGGCGTTCTGGCCAGGGTCTGTCTCCTGCCACAGCTGCACCATCCCTTCGCCGAGCGGACCATCGCGCAGCCAGGTGCGAGGCACCACGTTCCAGCCGAGGACCTCCGAGACCAGGTAGGCGGCAACCTCCCGGTGGGCAAGGACGCCGTCGGGAAAATCCCACAGCGGTTTCTCTCCGGCTATCGGCTTGTAGACAACCGTCGTGTCGCCGATGCTGCCCACGAAGGTGGCATTCGACGCCGCCGTAATGCGCCCGGTGAGCGTCAGCTCGGCCGTCACCAGGTCAGGCGCCGGCATCAGGCCTCGGGCAGGGTGCAGACGTGCCCGTCGGCGTCTACGGGGTAACCGCAGAGCGGGCACGCGGGACGCCCGGCGCCCACAACCTCCCGGGTGCGCTTAGCGAATGCGCGGGCGGTGCCAACGGGCATGCGCACCAGTAGCATTTCGGGCACATCGGCGTCATCCTCATCAAGCGATTCGTCGTCGTTATCAGCGCTGACATCGGTGAGCGGGTAGGCCTCTATCACGACCTGCGCCGTCGTCGGGTCCCACCCTAAACTCATGGCGCCCGTCCGGAACTGCTCCTGAACGGCCTCGAGCTGGTCATTGTCAACCAGCTCAATGGGAGTACTGGTGGGAACGCTGTGGGGGTTGCCCTCGACGTTGAGAAGCTGGTCGAGGATTTCGTCGATCTTCTCCGCGAGCAGGGCCGACTGCTGCTTTTCCATGGCGATACTTACGAGCTGAGTCCCTGCCCGCACCTGCAGGTAGAACGTCCGTGCCCCCGGAAGGCCAATGGTGCCAACGACGACCCGATCAGGCCAGTCGAACTCATGAACACGTGTTGGCATATGAACATTCTAGGCACAGGCGCTTCATGGCGCCCCTTGCCCTGCACCGCCGCCCACCGTCGCGTCAACGGACTGGATGCCGTTGGACAGCCAGGACAGATCCCCGGCATCGGTGTTGGTCGCGTAGACGCTTGGCCGAGTGGCGCTGTAGCGCACGATCGACGCCGATGCAGGGGCCACGTTAATGCGCTGGAACAGGTCGAGGTGCATGCCAAGCGCGTCGGCAACAATCGATTTGATGATGTCACCGTGGCTCACCGCCACCCATACGGCTCCCGGCCCGTACTCGGCTTCGAAGGCTGCATCGTGGCGCCGAATTGCTGCTACCGCCCGAGCCTGCATCCCGGCCATGGATTCACCGCCGGGAAAGACGACGGCGGACGGCTGCGATTGCACCGCGGACCACAGGTCTTCGGTTGCGAGATCACTGAGCGAGCGGCCCTGCCACTGGCCATAATCGCACTCGGTGAGATCGGGTTCCACAGGCGCGTACGGATTGCCGGCCTGGCGGTCGAGGATGAACTGGGCAGTTTGCTGGCAACGCTCGAGAGGGCTCGATACCACCCCAACTAAGGGGACTGCCGCGAGCCGTTCTCCGGTCAAGGCCGCCTGCTCGCGTCCGATCTGGTCCAGGCTGACCCCGGCGGCCCGCCCGGCCAGCAGTCCAGTGGCATTGGCTGTGGTGCGGCCGTGCCGCACGAGAATAACTGTCGCCATCCACCCAGCCTATCTACCCGCTCGATGGCAGTGTCCACCAGATCCATGAAGATTTGGTCCGGCGCTGGCATCGGCCCTTCGGAAGGGAGTAGGCGTGCCCGTCGGGGACCTGGGTAGGCAATAGCCCGCACCATGACGGTGCGGGTGGAGTCGCTGGGTGGATGGGCACTCGCTGCCGCCGTCGGGCACCTTTCATTTGGTCAAGACACAGCATCGCGGCCCACCGAACTGCCGCGGCACCACTTTTGTTGTCCCTCGGGACTTTGGCCGAAGTTTACGGTGTAGCCCCTGATGCGTTGCCGCGGTGTCACCTGGCGCTGTTTGGCTCGTGCTGTTCCTTTCCCTATCACCCAGGAGCTCACGATGCCGATCCAGTTCCCCGCATCCCACACCAGCCATGGCCAGAGCCGCCGCAGCTTCCTGGGCATGAGTGCGGCCGCCGCTTTCGCGGTCGCCGGGGCCCCAGCAGCAGCCGCGACTACCCGCGGCGCCGAGCCGCCGCTGCGATTCGGTGTCATCGCCGACTGCCAGTTCGCTGACAAGCCTGACCGCGGCGTCCGGCTCTACCGGCAGTCCGTAAGCAAGCTGCAGGAGGCGGTGGCCACCCTCAACGAGGAGGACCTACGGTTCGCGCTGCACCTCGGCGACTTCGTTGATGAGTTCCCGGAGAGCTTTGATGCCGTGATGCCGATCTGGGAGCAGCTGAGGATGTCGAAATACCACGTTCTTGGCAACCATGACTTCCAGATGCCCCGCGAGGACGTGCTGCGCACCATGAACATGCCGGCGTCGTACCACCAGTTCCGCCGCAACGGCTGGCGATTCATCATCGTGGACACAAACGACGTCAGCACCTACGGCAACCCCGAAGGTTCCGCCAATTACGTACTGGCCGAAAAGATGCGGGCCGAACTGCAGGCAGCGGGCAAGCCGAACGGCCAGACCTGGAACGGCGGTGTTGGTCCGGAGCAGCTCGCCTGGATCGAGCAGACCCTTGAGTTGGCTCGCCACAACGGCGAAAAGGTTGTGCTCAACGCGCACCACCCTGTCTTCCCCCTCGACCAGCACAATGCCTACAACGACACCACACTGGTGGACCTGGTGACCTCCTACGACAATGTTGTTGCCTGGTTCAATGGCCACAACCACGCAGGCAACTACGGCTTCGCCGGCGGAACCCACTTCATCACTTTCAAGGGCATGCTCGACACGATGGTGAATTCCTACGCCACTGTCCAGGCGTTCGATGACCGCCTCGTGGTTCAGGGATTCGGACGCGAGCCCAACCGGATCGTCCCCATTGGCGCGCCTGCATACGAGGTCTGAGGGAGGTTTTCGCCGTTGACGCGCCCCGGTTGTGTGCCGATGGATTGCGCGTAGCAGTCGCCAGAGCTCGTGGCGTGGTGCCTAGAAACTGGTCACCAGTTCGCTGAGCACCTCTTCGAGCCTGTTTGGATCGGTGGCGTCATAGTAGTGTGCCCCGCTGGCCTTGGCGATTTCCCGGAGGGTGGGGACGTCGGCGTCGGGACCGTAAGCGAGGGTAAAAACCAGTACCGGCGTGGAGTGGTTCTGATGGCTCAACTGTTCGGAGAGACTCGTCAGGTCTCCCGGATGCGTGGTGTCGTTTTTTCCGTCGCTCAAAAGCACGATGGTGTTGATGAAGCTGTCCTTGTATTCCTTCGCCTGTTCGCCCGCGAAGCGGCTCACTGCTTCAAAAAGAGGCGTAGCGTCTACGGCCTTAAGTTCAGCGAGCTTGGCCCTGATGTCATCCTTGTTGGTCTCATACGGAGCTACGGGGCTTACGATGCCCGGTGTCAGGGGACCGTCACCCACTTGGGAGAAGGCAGCCAGCCCAATCTCATCTTCCCCCACGAAATGGTCCAGCGCCTTGAGCACGGCGTCCTTGGCCCGTTGCAGCTTGGTCACTCCGGTTTCCTGCACCATGGACTCCGAGACGTCCAGCAGGAACAAGGCCCTGGCCCGCTTCCGGACATCGGCGAAGCTGTCCTTAATGCCGGTAAGCACCTCGCCCTTGGGAAGCGGCAGTGGCTGGAGCGTCTCGGCGTACCGTCCGGTCGCGGCCACCCCGGGGTCCAGCTTCCCCTGGATGCTGCGGTACCCGGACGCCTTCACAACCTGTTGGCCCTGTTCCGTTACTGCGAACGCGAGGAAGTCCTCGGCCGCCATGCGCTGCTGGGTCCCCACCCAATCACCGTTAAGGATCACCGCGGGGTTGTCCGCTACGTGCACGCCGTCGTCCGGATAGATGGCGCGGAGGGGTTCCTTGGGCGCGGGACCGGATTGCTTTGTTTTGCCGTCCTCGCTGACGACTCCCCGGTTGTAGTCCCAGACTGACTTTTCATCCACGATCACGGCGGAAAGGAACTCCGAGACCTTCCCCGCGTCATCAGCCTGCCTGGCGTGCCACAGGAAATGCTCGGGAGTGGCCATGTAGTGGCTGGTGCCGAGTTCCACGTCGCGCACCTTCTCCACCAGAGACGGTGCCTTTAGATCCATGCCCTCCAAACCTCCCACGCTGCCGCCGGCGGCACCGTATGAAGCTGCGAGGGCCATCAAGCCCGACGTCGACACGAGCGGGCTGGCCTTGCCGAACTTGAACTTTCCCCAGTCCCCATGGCCCAGGCGCTCCCAGACGTCCTGCTCCCCGGCCATCCGGAAGACCTCAGACCACGACGGCGGTTTGCTGTCCCAGCCGAGCGCGGCGGTCATCGTCTCCGGCATAGCCACCACGATCGCACTCCGGGCGAGGCTGGTTCCTTCCTCAGGGACAAGGCTTCCACCGGCACCTTCCCGTGCGATTCTTAACCACGCGGAGGAGTCCGGCAGCCAGATGGCGGGCCTGTCACCTGCCGGCACACCGGGGAATTGTGCAGAAACCTTGCCGGCAGCGACTCCCGATTTTTCCTGCATCACTGCAGGAGCCACGCATTTGCCGTCCACGCTCCGGGGTTTCGCCGTGTACTCGCCGGCCAGGGCACGGACCATGTCCGCGTTTTCCAGCGAAGTGAGGATATTGACGGGAATGCAGGGAGCGCTCCCGGCGGCAGCGGCAGGGCTGTCCTGCGCCAGGGATGCACTTACTGGAGGCGTGCCGCCGTTCCCCGCTGAAGCGCCGTCCTCCCCTGAATCGGCGGGAAAAATCACCGCCCGCAGCACGAATGCGGCGCCTACGATCAGGAGTGCCACGGCTGCCGCTGCGGCAGTCCAGATCCAGCGTGGATAAATCGGGTCAGTTGCTGCGCGTCGGCGGCCCATGCATGTTTCCTTTGGCTTCCGCCGGGTTTCCCCGGTGTGAATACAAATATGAAACCGACCCGCGGTAGTTAAACCGCGATTGCGCCTCGCCCCCGCCCGAATGCCCCCGCAACCGGAGACGCACTTTGAGGATAACCCCGGCAGGCGCGAAGTGAGCGTTGTGATTCATATTTTTGCCAAGAAGCGGGCCCTGCACGGAAAACCGTGCAGGGCCCGCATGGTGCCGGTACCGGCCTTACAGCTGGGCAGCTCCGGGTTCCAGCGAAAATTTCTTCGGAAGCTTCATGGAGTTTTCGGCCATGACGTCGCGAAGGCGGTCCGGATAGTCGGTGATGATGCCGTCCACCCCGGTGGCGATGAGCGCGCGCATGGTGGGCTTGTCATTGACGGTCCAGGGGATCACCTGCATGCCTGCTTCGTGGGCACGGTCGACCATGTCAGTGGTGACATAGGGGGTGTACCCGGCGTCCTCCACCGTCCCGTTCTGGGGAGCTCCGTGCACCGGGGAAATAGCGTCGAAGCCCAGGTGGGATGCTGCCGCCACCAGGTCGCCGCCGAAGTCGTCGGCGTCGATGCCGCCCAGCCAGGGTGAGCTGCCGGGCTTGCCGGCCTGCAGGAAGTCCTTGTTGGTCAGGGCAACGGTGCGGATCTGCGGGTCCAGTTCCTGGACGAGCCGGAGTGCACCCCAGTCGAAGCTTTGGATGGACACGCGGGGCTGCATGTTGGCGGTCTTGATTTCCTTGAGTGCCACGTTCACGAACTGTTCCCGGGGAGCAGTCTGTTCCGGCGCGCCGGCTTCCACCTTGGTCTCGATGTTGAACTTGACCTGGCTTGCCCGGTAGGAATCCACCAGAGCAAAAACTTCGGCAAGGGTAGGCATCTTCTCGCCGGGGGCGGACTGCTGGCCCGGGTACTGGGACAGGGTCAGGCTGCCGCAATCGAGGCTTCGGACCTGCTCGAAGGTGAGGTCTTTGATGTATTTGCCAACGTACGGGAACTGGGGATCCCCCGGCGTGACGGGAGCCGTGTCGGCGCACTTCTTGTTGCTGATCTTCCGGTCATGCGTGACGACTTCGCGGCCGTCCTTGGTGATCTGGAGGTCAAGTTCAAGGGTGGTCACGCCCGTCTCGAGCGCCTTGGCGAATGCGGGGAGGGTGGACTCCACCGTCAGTCCCAGGCCGCCGCGGTGCGCCTGGAGGTCGAAGTGGTTGTCGGCGCCGTTCGGATTGGTGTCGGCGGCCTGCGCCGGCAGGGATGTTCCCAGCGCCAGGCCTGTGCATATGGCCGCCGCGGTCAGCAGCTTTGCATAGTTCATCTGTCAATCTCCAAGTTGGGGTGGTGTGCCCGTAAAAGGGCACACCAAGTCTCGGGATCCAGGGGAAACCAACAACAGCGAGCAGGTGGCGGGGACGTTACGCAGACATGAACTAAGACCGTACTCCCGGAAGGTTCAACGGCCGACGACGGCCAGCGCCACGAGGCGCGCGCCCTCACCTTCCGCGAATACAGACAGAGCCGTGGCCGCCTCCGCGGGGAACACCAGGTCCGTGACGGTGGCGAGCCCGTCCTGGGCGAAGACCTCCACGGAGCAGCGGTCCAGGTAGATCCGCAGTCGGAGCCGGCCTTCCTGCAGGGGCACGGCCACGGCTTCAATCGAAGGGAACGTTTCGTGGAAGGCAACCTGCCCCGATTCGCGCCGGTCCAGCCGCAGCGTTCCGTCCGCCGTGTCGTAGCGGATGACCGTCCGCTCACCGGACCCGGCCCGCAGCGCCAGTCCCACGCCCGCCGCGGCGCCCGGTTCCAACTCAACGTCGATCCGCGCCACGGAATCGGCGGCCGGGACGTCCAGAACGCCGGAAGCCAAGGGCTGCGGCCCCAGCCGGACGTGCCCTGTTTCCAGCTCCGGAAAAGGATCAATGGCCTCCTGCCGAAGTACCACCTTCCCGTCCACCCGGGTCAGCGACACCTCCCGCGGCAGGGACATGGCGCTGCGCCAGCCGCCGGTGGGGGTGGACGCGGCATAGTCCCAGTTGTTCATCCAGCCCATCATGATCCGGCGCCCGCCCGGGACGTTGCTGAACGAGACGGCGGCGTAGTAGTCCCGCCCCCAGTCCAGCCAGCCGTACTCGCGCATCCGGCTGCTGTCCGGCTGGAGGCCCTCGGTAACGGTCGTCCCGGAATGGAACGCCACGCCGTCGAACTCTCCCAGGAAGTACTGTCCCGCGGAGCCGCCGGCAATCCCGCCCGGGTTGATGTTCACAATGAGGACCCACCGGCTGTCCTCCGGATTCCCGTCCACGGGCAACTCGAACAGGTCCGGGCACTCCCATACGCCGCCGGTTGCGTTGGCAGGTCCAAAGGTGCTCAGGTGTTCCCACGCCTTGAGGTCGGCGGACTTGTACAGCACCACCTGGCGCTCCACCGCCTCAACGGCGACCATCACCCAGTAACTGCCGGCGCCGCCGTCGTACCAAAAAACCTTTGGATCGCGGAAGTCAGCGGACGCGCGGTCCAGCACGGGATTGCCGTGGTACTTGGTCCAGGTCCGGCCTTCGTCGAGGCTGTAGGCGAGGGACTGCGCCTGCCGGCCCGCCAGTGGGGAGGCCTCGCTGTAGGCACTGGTGTAGATGGCGACCAGCGGGGGATTGGCCTGTGTGCCCAGGCCACTGGTGTTGTACTGATCGAACACCGCCGAGCCGGAGAAGATGGCCTCGCGCTCGTCGCACGGAATGGCCACCGGCTGCTCGTCCCAGTGCAGCAGGTCCCGGGAGGTGGCGTGCCCCCAGGACATGTTGCCCCAGTCCGGGCCGAACGGGTTGTGCTGGTAGAAGAGGTGGTAGGTGCCGTTGAGGTACACCAGCCCGTTCGGATCGTTCAACCAGTTCCGTTCGGCGGTGTAGTGGAACGCGGGCCGGTACTGGTCGGTGGCAGCCAACGTGGCGCTCGCCGCCGTCGTCAATGAATTCATGGTTAGCCCTTTACGCCGCTGGAGGCGATGCTGTTGACGAACGAACGCTGGAAGGCGATGAAAAGCACCACCACCGGAACGGTGATCAGGGAAGCGTATGCCATCACCTCGCCCCACGAAACGTTCAGCTGGAAGAAGTACTGGATGCCGATCATCACAGGGCGCAGCTCCTCGGACTGGACCACCATGAGTGGCCAGAGGTAGGAGTTCCAGGCCGGCAGGAAGGTCAGGATCGCCACCGTTGCGGTCGCCGGGCCGGACAGCGGCATGACCACCTGGCGGTAGATCTTGAACCAGCCGGCACCGTCAATGCGGGCGGCCTCGTCGAGTTCCTTGGGGATGGACTCGAAGTACTGGTGGAACAGGTAGATGGAGAAGGCGTTGGCGATGAACGGGATGATCTGCACCTGGTAGGTGTCCAGCCAGCCCTTGGAGAATTCAAGGCTGAAGCCGTTCAGCTCGAAGTAGGGAAGCTGGTTGACCCACCACACCAGCGGCAGGGCCAGGGTCTGGAAAGGCACGATCAGCGTGGCCAGGATGGCGGTGAACACGATCTTCTTGCCGCGGACCTCCATCCGGGACAGGGCGAAGGCGCAGAGGCTGTTGACGAAGATGCCCAGGACAACGGTGACGGCGGAGACGCCCACCGAGTTGAGCAGGAAGCGGGCTGCCGGGACGCGGTCGAACACGGCTGCGTAGTTGTCGAAGGAGATGTTGCCGATGGGCAGGAACGCGGCCAGCGAGGACATGTCGCCGAAGATCTGCTGGTCCGGCTTCAGCGAGGACACCAGCATGAAGACGATGGGGAACGCAGCGACGACCGCGAAGAGGATGCGCACCAGCATGGTGCCGGCGCTTCTGAGGAGCAGTTGGTTTTTCATGTCAGTCTTTCTCCCGCGTGAGGTGGCGCTGCACCACGGAGACGATCAGGACGAGGACGAAGAACACCAGCGAGATGGCGGAGGCGTAGGAGGTTTCCTGCTGCCGGTAGCCGGACTGGACAGCCTCGTAAATGATGGTTGTGGTGGAATCCATGGGCCCGCCCTGGGTCATTACGCTGATCTGGTCGAAGAGGCCAAGGGCCTGGATGGTGATGGTCACGAGCACCAGGCTCCGGGTGTGGAAGAGGCCGGGCCAGGTGACGTAGCGGAACTGCTGCCACCGGCTGGTGCCGTCCAGCTGCGCCGCCTCGTAGAGCTCGCCGGAGATGCCCTGCAGTCCGGCCAGCCAGATGATCATGTGGAAGCCGGCGGCCTGCCAGATGGACAGGATGATGATGGCCGGCATCGCAGTGTTCGGATCGCCCAGCCAGTCCGGCCCGTCGATCAGGCCGAAGCTGACGGCGGCGAGGATCTCGTTGATCAGGCCGTCCTTGCGGTACATAAACAGCCACAGCAGCGAGACCACCACCATGGAGGTGACCACAGGCAGGAAGTACACGGTGCGGAAGAAGTTCACTCCGCGGAATTTCTTGTTGATCAGCAGCGCCATGACCAGTGCAAGGCCGGACTGCACCGGAACAATGACCACGGTGAAGTAGGCGACGTTGAGCAGGGCGCGGTAGAACGTGGGGTCCGTGAAGAGCCGGGCGAAGTTGTCCACGCCCACGAATTCCACCGGCCGCGGCGAGATGAGCCGGGCGTTGGTGAAGGCCAGGCCGAAGCCCAGGATGGCCGGAATGAAGATGAAGGCCAGCAGGAGCACCGCCGCGGGGGCGATCATGCCCCAGCCGCTGAGCTGGTCCCGGCGGAAGCCGGGCCGGCGGTGCGCGGCGGGTTTAGCGTTCGACGGCGGCACGGCAGTTGCGAGGGTGGCCGGACGTGGGCGGGTGGGAAGGTGTGAAGTTGCCATGAGGGGTCTCCGTAGGTCGGGCGGCCGGAGGGATGCGGCGCGCTGCGGCGCATCCCTCCGGCGTGCTCCGGCTATTTCTTGTAGCCGCCGTTGGACTTGATGTTGGCGTCTATCGCCTTCACGGCGCTGTCCAGGGTGGACTTCGGGTCTGCACCGTTCAGGATGTCCTGGACGGCCTTGCCGTATTCAGTGGCGATGAACGGGTAGGCGGGTGTCTCGGGGCGCATGACGGCGTATTCACGCGAGAAGTCCATGAAGATCCGGTTGGCGCCGCCCTCGGCGAAGGCCGGGATCAGGGCTGCCGCCTCATTGCTGGCGGGGATGGCTCCGGTGGCTTTGGCGACGGCGGCGATGTTCTCCGGCTTCAGGGAGTAGGAGAGGTAGTCCATGGCGGCCTCGGAATTGCTGCAGCCGCTGGTGACGCCCCACTGCCAGGAGGCGCCGCCGATCTTGGGGCCTTCACCCAGGTCAACAGGGGGCATAACCACCAGGTCGTCACCGAGCGCGGCCTTGGCCTTGTCCGCAGCCCATGAACCGGTGTAGACGATGGCGCTCTTGTTGTTCAGGAAGTCCTGGGTGGAATCCTTGCCGCTCTTCTTGGCCATGAATCCCTGGTCGGCCAGGCCGCGGAACCACTCGGCCCACGCCACAGCCTTGTCCCCGTTGAGCTCGCCCTCGGCGCTCTGGAAGCCGTCGCGGTTGACCAGGTCTCCGCCGAAGGACTGCAGGAAGGGGGAGTAGGCGTACGGAAGCCATTCGCCGGTGCCGGCGGTGCCCAGGTCCAGCGGGTGCTCCCACTTGCCGAGGGCCTTGAGCTTTGTCAGGGCGTCCTGGAACTCCTCTTTGGTCCAGGGCTGCTCGATGGTGGCAGCCCGCACCCCGGCGGCCTCCAGGTCTGAGGTGCGTGCCATCATGGCCAGCGCGACGTCGTAGTAGCCCACCGCGTAGGGCTTTCCGTCCCATTCAGCCACTGTGCTGGGGAGCTGCTTGGAAAGGTCGGCATCCAGTTCCAGGGGCTTCAGGTATCCGGCCCACGCCCAGTTCGGCACGTTGGGGCCGTCGATGTCCACGATGCAGGGGAGGTTCCCCGCGGCGGCGGCGGAAACGACAGAGTCGTTGTAGGAGTCCTGCGGGAAGGCCTGGACCTTGATCTTCACTTTGTCCTGGCTGCCGTTGTAGGAGTCCACGATCTTCTGGACCGCAGCCAGCTCATCCGGGTTACCGGCGTTGTGGGTCCAAAGGGCAATCTCCCCGGAACCTTCGCTGGAGGAGGACGCGCTGCCCTTGCCGCAGCCGGCGAGGGTGGCGGTGAGGGCGACGGCGGCTATGCTGGTCGCCAGGACCTTGGTGAGCTTCTTGTTCATGGGTCGGTCTTTCTGCTTGGACAGCGGGGGATTGATGAGGGTCCTGCAGGGAACGCGGCCGCTGCAACGGCTGCGTTCCCGATCTTTTTTGGGGGAATTAGGGAAAGCGGATAACAGCACCTGGCCCGGGGGCTCTGCAGGTCAGTTCCTGGGCGGGGCCACGGAGTCCCGCTCGACCAGCGGGCAGGCGATCTTTTCATGCACCCGGGGTGCGCCGGGGTTCTCAAGTTCGTTGAGCAGCTTATGGACCACCCACCGGCCCATTTCATAGTGGGGGAGGGCCATGGTGGATAGCCCCGGCCAGAGGGCGTCGGCAATCAGTTCCAGGTTGTCCACCCCCACAATCGAGAGGTCCGCCGGGATGTCCAGGCCAAGATAACCGGCTGCCTGGTAGGCGCCCATGGCCATCTGGTCGTTGAAACAGAACAACGCGGTGGGCCGTTCCGTTCCGGACAGCAGATCCAGTGCAGCCGCACGCCCGCCGGCAGTGCTCGGATGCCCAGCCACCAGGCGGTCCGCCGGCAGCTTCAGTCCATGGCGGTCCAGGGCTGAACGAAAACCCGCGAGCCGTTCGTGGGCGGCAGGAATGTCGTCCTCATTGTTGATCATGGCAATCCTGCGGTGGCCTGCCGCCACCAGGAGTTCGGCAGCGGCCTCGCCGGCCCCGAATTCGTCCGGCACTACCGAGGACAGCCCGGGGTTGTCCGTGGTGGCGTCCAGCACGATGGTGGGAACCGCGCTGAGTTCATCGGGTACGGACACCAGCTGGTTGAACATCCGGGCGAAGATGATTCCGTCAACCTGGTGCTGCTGCAGTGCCCGGATCTCCTGGCGCTCCAGTTCATTGTCCAGGCCGGAGTTGACCACCATCAGCAGGTGTCCGTGCTCTGAGGCGGCGTCCTGTGCGCCCTGGATCATGGCGCCGGCGAAGGGGGTGGTGGTGATCTCGTCGCTGACAAGGCCCAGGATCTGGGAGCGCTGGTTCCGCAGTCCGCTCGCCAAACGGTTCGGTGCGTAGCCGAGGTCGCCGGCGACGGCTTTGATGTGCTCGACAGTTTGGGCATTCACCCGGGAGCTGTGCGCTTCGCTCAGGGCGTGGGACACAGTGGTCACGGACACGCCTGCAGCTTTCGCTACGTCCCGGATGTTTACCTTCGTCGCCATCGACCGTTCCTTTGCAAAACGTTTTGTATGTTGCTTGCATCACTATATGCAAAACGTTTTGCAGCCGTCAAGGGCGGCAGCGTGGCTTTCCGCCATTTTCTTTCTTCACGCCGGAAATTGGCGTGGCGCGGGCTTGGGGCGCAGTGGCGTTGCGCAAGCAGGATGCGTAGCGTCGTCGTTCGGGCAAGGTGAGGGGCCGCATCTCTCCGGCACACAGTGCGCGCACGAAGTCGCCGCGCTGGAGTCCTCAATCCTGTTGGCGGCCTGCACCCGGGAGCCACCGTCGCTGGAACGTGTCCTCGCCGCGGCTGATCAGGCCCCGGAGGCTGAGAAGCGCTGATCAGCTGCGTCGCGAATACTTTCGGCAACCCCTGGGTTCTCGCGGAGCTGGGGTTGGGAGAAGCGCCGGAGGAGGAGGAAGTGGATATGCCTGCTCGGACCGCTGCACCCGCGAAGGCGAAAATGTCCCGATGCCAGCCAGGCAGACCGCTCCGTTAGCCTGGCGGCCCTTCGAGGATGCGCCGGGCGTCGAGCTCAGCGTCGAGGGCCTTATTGCTGACAATGTCGCCGCGGAGATGGCCGGCAGCAGCGATGATGTTCCGGAGCTCCGAAACTGTGCGTGGTTCTTTGACGCCGTGGTGCGCCAGGGCGTGGCAGTTTGGGCACAACGGAACAAGGTCGACAATGGGATCCAGCTGGTACCCGTCACCGAGCAGTGCCGGCGGCACTACGTGGTGGACGTCGATGTAGCCTGTGCCGGCGTCGCCGTACGAGGCCTCGAATGAAAAGCCGCAGGCCGCGCAGGACGTTCCATGGAAAGCCAGGCAGATCCGGCGTGCCTCGGAGTCCCGCTCATAGCGGTTCACGTCGATGCTGGTGACTGCGTCCGGCGGGTAGGTTCCGGAAACCACCTGCGCGGGGACAACCGCCGTCGGTCCCTGCTCCCGCCACAGCCGACGAAGGCCCGGCTCCGCCCCAGGCGGCAGGCCCATGCCTGAACGAAGGGTGAGGTCTCGCCAATCCATCCCGGGGAGGGCGTGGCTGATGGCCCCGGGCCGTATCTGCTCGCCGAGGGGGAGCAGGGCGTCGAAAGCAACGCTGACGTGCCAGGCGGCGTCTTCACGTTCCCCCGGCGGCACGGCCGCGTATGGTTCGGACATCACAACCCCGTGTCCGATGAGCCCGGTTCCCGCGTCAGTCCTGCCCTGTACCAGGAGCCAGGTTTCAGTGCCCGGCCCGATATCCCATGCGCGGCCTACGCTCCAGCGCTGCAGGAACCAGCCTGACCGGGCCACGTGCTCGACGGCGGCGCGGTAGTCCCAGCGGTTCCGTTCACCGGGGTTCCAGCCAAGAATTACTGCAGCCACTGCCCACCTTGTCCAGTTATCCAGCGCTCACCGGGTGCCCGCCTTCACGGCCGGCACTCGGGCTAGATGGGTTCCTTGGCCAGCGCCTTGGTCTTGGCCGGTGTCTCGCGGCCCAAACGTTCGTCGAGGGTGACGCGCAGCCTGGCGGCCGCCACCTGGACACGGTGCTCAGCCGGGGTGGCCTTCTTCGGGACGGGCTTGGCGGAAGTGTTCCGCGGAGTATGGACAAACCGGCGTTCAGGCGACGCTGCGCTCATGGTCCAGCCTCCTTGGTTGTGTCTTCATCCGTGGTTCCATTCTCGCCCATGTTGAGGCCGGCGTCCACGAACGGCACCTCCGGGCCGGTGTTGCCTTCCTCCCCAAGGTCGTCCCCGTTCTCGTCACCGGAGACGCTTTTCCACGCGATGTCGAACAACTCGAGTTCTTCGGTGCGCGCGAGTTCGCTGCGGGCCAGCACTTCCAGGGTAGCCAGCCCCAGGGCCTTGGTTCCCTCGTCCTGGTCCAGCGCCCGGTCCAGGGCCCACTGGGTCCGCCGCCACCATTCGGCGCGGCTGTCCGCCTCGGTTTTCTGCATCAGGGCCCGGGCGTCCGCTTCCCGCTTCTGCTCCAGGGCAGTCTTGTCCGCGGCGGTGCGCTGCTTGAGGGTGCGCCAGTTGATGTAGAAGGCCAGCAGGGCGGCAATGAGGACGGCCAGGGGGCCGAGCCCGGCGAGGATCACCCACCAGTCGGCCGGTCCCGAGTGGACGACGACATCCAGCGGCGCGGGGGACGGGGCAGGGGTCACCTTGCCAGCATAGGCCGGGGAGGTGGTTCCAGCCGGCGGACACCCCGCAACCGGCAGTCAGGCGGACACCCCGCAACCGGCAGTCAGGCGGTCAGGGGGCGTGGGCGCCGGAGCCGCGCCGGGAGATCAGGACCGGGCCTCGCGCGTGGTGAAGAACCGCATGGGCGGTGGAACCGATGGTCTGCCGCAAAAAGCCGTGTCCTTGGGTCCCCACGACCAGCATCCGCGCGTCGTCCGAGGCTTTGAGGATGGCGTGCGGGACCGACGCATCGGTGAGGACCCTGCCCTCCATCTGAACGTAGGGTGCGAGAGTGCGGGCGCGGTGAAGGGCTGCATGGAGCACTTCGCCGGCGGCAGCCTCGGCGTCGAGCCCGTTCTGCTGCGCGTACCCTGCAGGCACATGGTGGACGTGGACAATAGTGAGCTTCACCTGCCATGCCGAGGCCAGGGCGCAAGCGTCCGCCAGGGCCGTGGGAGAACCGGAGGCGTCAACGGCGACGACGACCGGTCCGCCAGGATGGAGGTCCGGCCGGATCACTGCTACGGGGCAGGAGGCAGTGGCGGCGAGCTCAAGGCTCACCGAACCCACCAGCAGCCCCAGGAATCCGCCCAGCCCCCGGCTGCCTACAACAACCATCTCCTGGCCGGTAGAGATCTCAGCCAGGTACGAGGCGGGCAGTCCATGCAACAGGGTGGCCTGGACGTCCAGCCCCGGTGCCGCGGCTTGAGCGCGACTGACGCCCTCCTCAAGGATCGCCTGGGCTGACCGCTCCAGGCCGCTGTCCGCCACACCTGGTACGGGGCCCAGTTTGTGGGTGAGCAGCGGCCAAATTGAAACGTGGACGACGCGGAGGGGACAGCCGCGCAGGTCCGCCTGCTGCGCTGCCCAATGGATGGCGGCTGCGGCTTCTGCCGAGCCGTCGTAACCGGCGACGATGGACCGCGGTTCCTCCATTGCTCCTTAGCTCCTGCCCAGGGGACTTTCGGCCCTGTGGTGGCTCCTTGTGAGACTCCATGCTGAGGGGGTGGGCCGCTGTATATCTGCCTATTCCAGCAGAGCACCCCCAGTTGGCGGAAGCAAGAATGTTATCTGAGATGAGGAGCATGGCATGGCCGTCTGGCAGGAAATCATCAGTCCAAACCGGTTCGAGGGCCAGACCGTCATCGTCACAGGCGCCGCTTCCGGCATTGGGCTTGCCACCGCGCTGCGTGTTGCCCGGGAAGGCGGGCGGGTCATTGCCAGCGACCTCAGCGCGGAGGGCCCGGACAAGCTCGTAGCGGACTACGCGGAACTGGGCTTCGTACCCGTGGCCGGCGACGTCAGCAAAGAGGACGTGGTGCAGGGCGTGGTGGCTGCTGCCGGCGGGCGCATCGACGCACTGGCCAACGTGGCCGGGATCATGGACAGCTTCCAGCCTGTGCATGAGGTCGACGACGCTACCTGGGACCGCGTCCTCAATGTCAATCTGACGTCAATGATGCGCCTTATGAGGGCGGCAGTGCCCGTCATGCTGGCTGCGGGGTCCGGCTCGATCGTGAATGTTTCATCCGAGGCGGGCCTGCGGGGGTCCGCAGCCGGTGCTGCGTACACCGTTTCAAAGCACGCCGTCATTGGCCTGACCCGCAGCTCTGCCGTCATGTACGGGCGCCGGGGCATCCGCGTCAATGCGGTCGCCCCCGGCGGCACCAGGACCAACATCCATGCCGAATTCAAGTCCGACCTCGCAGCTGGAGTCCTCGGTCCGTTCATGCAGGTGAACGTACCGCCCATCGCTGAAGCGGGGGAGGTCGCCGCCGGAATCACTTTCCTGCTCAGCCGGGACGGATCGAACATCAACGGCGTGGTGCTTGCCTCTGACAACGGCTGGAACGCCATCTGAGCCACGCCGGCCGGCACAGACCCCAGGCACATGAGCGAGCGAAGAAGTACGTGGCACGCGCGGCACAAGGAGGGCCTAAGCCGGGGCGAGCGGGCGGCCGACGTCCTCCGCAACGGCATGGGCAGCTGGACTTTCGTGGGGCTGTTCGTCGCCTTCATGGCGGCATGGGCCGCGTACAATTCCTATGTCCTGGCATCGGACGCGTGGGACCCCTATCCCTACATCCTCCTCAACCTCTTCCTTTCCATGCTGGCCGGGCTCCAGGGCGCCATCCTGTTGATTGCCGCCAAGCGCCAGGACGCAATTGCGGCGGCCATGGCCCGCCATGACTACGAGACGGACGTGCAGTCGAAGTCAGAGATCGACCGGCTGATGGCAATCAACAGCCGGCAGCTTGAGTTGCTGGAGGAACTCCGGGCCATGCTCTCCAGGCCCGGCGTGCTTCAACCCGGTCTATTGCCGCCCGGCGCGCCCCTGCTGGGGGAAGATGCAGGCACGGACGACGGCGGGAGCACGGCCGGCCGCCCGGCCGGCGGATAGGCAGGGGTCGCCCGGGCGGAACCGCGGACTGTACATCAGGCGTGGCCGCTTACCCTGACCGGCCGTCCGGGTTCGGGCCGCCACGGGATTTCAGGTCGGCGGCGATCCCGTCTGCCCAGGCGTCGATGGCGTCCCAATCCCGGAAATCGCCTGCCGGCAGGGCTTCCTTCGCTGCCGGCGCGAGCCGGATGAGGCGCTCACCGATGCCGATGGGCGGGGAATCCGGGTCCCACGCGCCGAAGAAGACCTGTTCTCCGCTGGGCCGGAGCAGTTCCTGCAGTTCGGT
Source organism: Arthrobacter sp. AB6 (assembly GCF_031844545.1). NCBI lineage: Bacteria > Bacillati > Actinomycetota > Actinomycetes > Micrococcales > Micrococcaceae > Arthrobacter > Arthrobacter sp. AB6. The sequence goes on along the minus strand of NZ_JAUZVL010000002.1, from coordinate 57,757 downwards.
GAACTGCTTGGGCCTGGCGCTGTTCAAGATGTCCTCACCGTCCTTGTCAACGGTCTCGTTTCCAAGGGGGCCGCTGCTGAAAAGCCATACTTTTTTGTCCTGGAGCTCCCGCCGGTGCCGCTTGGCGAAAGTTGTGGCCTCCTTAAGCCAGTGGACCAAGTAGGCGGCGCTGCCCAGCACCACGGCTTCATACTGGCCCACGTCATCCACTTCTGCCACGGGCCGGGCCTCGGCCTCGATCCCGTCTTCAGTGATGCGGGCAGCGATACGTTCGGCTATTCCGGCGGTGGAGCCGTGCCTGCTGGCGTACGCAACCAGAACCTTCATGGCGAACCTCCTGTGATGGTTGCTGTGCACTACTTACGCGATGGGCCAGACAACCCTTGTCTGCCACTTCGCGGGGTCGGGTTCCGCTTCCGGGTCGCTCAGGTAGTACTCCCACATGGTGTCCGACGGGGTGAAGCCTTCAGCTTCCATTCGCCCCAGGATCGCGCCGTAGGTGTTTTCCAGGGTGTCGTACGGACCGATGTGGAGGGCTTCAAGGGCATCCGTCTCAGGCAACGTCCCGGTCGCCACCCCGTCGGCCTCCGTGAAGTTGCCTGCGATGGGGAAGCCGGCTTCCACGTCAACCGTCTCGGCTGGCATTCCCCGGTAGAGCGCAAAAGGCGGTCCTGCAGGGCTGGCACCCTGATTCCGGACCGCGGCCATGACCGTACCGAAGGCACGGCCGAAGAATTCAGTGAGCGAGGCCATGGGGACCCGTTCGCGGACGACAGCGACAGCCTGCTCGGTGAGGTGAACTTTCCTGGGGTGCTGGGCAGAGTTGTTCATGGCATTCAGCCTGCGCCGGGGGCTGCCGGCCTCACAGGGCCCAAGGACTCTAAAAGGTGCAGGCCGTGCCGGCCCTACCCGGCAGCTTCATAGGCTTCACGCATCCATTCCTGCACCTCGGCGTCCAGTTGGGTGCTGTCCGGAAGCTCGAGGTGGTGCATCCAGATTCCCGCGGAGGGATGGGCGATTTGCTTGAACCGCGGCGACGCCGACTGGTACGGGAGCGCCAGCGACAAGACGGCGGGAACGGAGGACTTGACGTAGGAGCCGGGACGCCAAACAAACGCGAAGCTGCGCCGGCGGCGGAACGAAACCTGGCTCTTGGAAACCCAGACCTCCAGGGGTCCCAGGCCGGACGCCATGTGCTCTGCCGCACGGTAGATGTCGTACGCCGTGGCGGAACCTTCAAAGAAGCGGTCGAGGGTCCATGGTTCGCCGTCGCCGGGGGAAGAGACCGTGGCTACTCGAAGCCCGCGCGGGTGGCTTCGTCCAGCGGGGTGCGCCAGGTACCCGAGGCGGACAGGGTGAACCTCCTGCCCGTCACCGACTGGGGAACAATACGGATCAGGTGGTCCTGGCCTACACCCTGCCAGGGAAAAAGCCCCCGTCGCGTCTCGTTCAGGGCCGGCCCTGCAGCATCGTCCTCGACCGCCCTGCCCTTGACCACAACGCTCCAGGCCAGGCCAAACTCGGCGCTCCCGCTGTCCGCTTCCAGGGCAACCATAGAGTTGGCTTCAATGGCCTGCAGCTTTGTTCCGCTGCCCGTCCGGAAAACAAGGCCCTCGCCGTCAACTTTGAAGCTCACCGGGAAGACGTCGGGCTGGCCGTCAACGATGACGCCAAGCCTTCCCACACTCGTGTGTCCCAGCAATTTCCAGCATTCGCCGGAGTCGAGGATTTCTGCCTCAGGCACCATGTTCTTTTCGGTCATGCCCAGATCCTACGGCGCTGGCCAAAGCCCCTGACAGGGCCCAAAGACCTTTGACCTGTCCGGGAGTTCAGGCGTCCCCCAGGCTGCCCCTGTCCTTCAGGCCGGCGCGAAGCTTTTCGGCCCATGCAACTGCCCGGTCAACCTCCCCTTTAAGGAGGGGCCCCTCACTGCCTTTGACGTAAAAGGCCATGGGGCTGGCGACAATGCTGGCGCCGGCGTCCTTCAGCGCCCGGCTCATCTTCTTGGCCGCGTCCCCGTGGATGAACAGCTTGAGCCGGGTGTCGAAAGCTGCCGCCCTTACCCCTGCAGGTCCGCGGGCCGCAAGGTCGGCGAGCGCCTGGGTGATTTTGAGCGTCGGGCGCCAGCCATTGATGGGACTGCCAACCACCAGGAGATCTCCGGACTTGAGCGAGCCGGCGTCGAAACGGTCCACGGGAACAGCAGCAGCCTTGCGGCCCAGGCCCGATGCCAGGGCTTCGGCGATTGTCTTGGTGTTGCCGTAGGCGGAGTCATAGACGACAAGAGTTTTCATGCCTTCCAGCGTGGGGGAAGCAGAGCCCGCCGGACAGGGCCGAAAGTCATGACCGGGCTGGAGGCACCTGCCGGGGACCCACAGGCCCTTAGAGCCTAAATGCCCTAGTGCAGCCGGCCCGGAGGCATTAATTTCAGCAGTATGCGCAACAACTCGGAACGGGATGCCGCATCAGTCGAGGACCTTGGTGCCAGTGCCTGCTGGGACCTCCTGCGTACGGTTTCGGTTGGCCACCTCGCCGTGCTGGTGGACGGCCGTCCGGAAATCTTCCCCGTGAACTATAAGGTGGACCATGAATCGGTGGTCTTCCGCACCGGAGAAGGAACGAAACTTCACGCGGCCGCCGGGCCCGCCGCCGTCGCCCTGGAAGCCGACGGCACCGGCCAGGGAACGCGGACCGCGTGGAGCGTCGAGGTGAAGGGTCACGCGGAGGTCCTTGAACCGTCCCCGGACCTGATGACTGGCGTTGGCCTCACCCTTTTTCCCTGGCAGGCCGGGCACAAGGACTACTTCGTGCGGATTACTCCGACGGCGGTGACCGGCCGGCGCTTCAAGATCACCTCACCGCTGACGTGGTGGAGCCACCTGGATGACCCGGCGCGGGCGGGTCTTGCCTGAGGGAACGCCGGCCGCCGCGCCCGGCATGTCGCTGGGGTTTCGGCAGGCGACGGACCCCGAGGAGCCCCGCACGTCCCCGGCGGGCAGGGGCATCGGGTTTATCCGGCTGTACCCGCTTGTGGCACTGACGTGCTTGATGCTCGCTGTGACGGCGGTGCTGCTGCAGTCCGGCCTGGAGCAGCCGGCCCGGCTCGGTGCGTCAGCCTATGCCGCCGTCGTCGCCGCAGGCCGTGCAGTGTCAATGTTCCGGTCCCTGCGGGAGGGCCGCTGGGGAATCGACGTTCTTGCGCTGATGGCCATCGCCAGCACCGTGTGGGTTGGCGAGTATCTCGCCGCGCTGGTTGTTATCCTCATGCTTTCGGGCGGGGAAGCACTGGAAAGCTTCGCCCAGGGGCGCGCTGTGCGCGAACTGAGGTCCCTGCTGGACAGGGCTCCCCAATCCGCGCACCGGGAGGCCACCGGATCGGTTCTCGAGGACATTCCGGTTGGCGAGGTGGTACCGGGGGACGTGCTGGTGGTGCGCCCCTCCGAGCTGGTCCCCGTGGACGGGGAGCTCCTGTCCACTGCTGCCAGCATGGATGAGTCCTCACTGACGGGCGAGAGCCTGCCGGTGGAGCGGGTCCGGGGCGACCTCCTGCTCAGCGGCTCCGTCAACGGCGAGTCGGCCATCAGGATGCGGGCCTCCGCCACCGCAGGCGATTCACAGTACAGCCGCATCATCGCCCTGGTGGAGGAGGCGGCGTCCAGCCGTGCCCCGGTGGTCCGCCTGGCGGACCGCTACGCCGTACCGTTTACCGCGCTCGCGGTCCTCATGGCCGCAACCGCGTGGCTCCTTTCAGGGGATCCCGTGCGGATCGCCCAGGTCCTGGTGGTGGCAACTCCGTGCCCGCTCCTGATCGCCGCGCCGGTGGCCTTCCTGGCCGGTACCAGCCAGGCCGCCCACAAGGGCATCATCATCAAGAACAGCGGGACCCTCGAGCAGCTGGCCAAGGCCAGGACCGCGGTGTTCGACAAGACAGGGACGCTGACATCCGGACGCCCCGTCCTGGACACGGTCCAGGCTGCACCGGGAGGGGAGGAGGGCGGGCCGATGAATCCTGCCCGGATCCTGCAGCTCGCCGCTTCGGCTGAGCAATACTCTTCCCATGTCCTGGCGGCCTCCGTCATAGAGGCTGCCGCCCTGCGCGGCCTTGACCTTCTGCCGGTTTCCCAGGCCACGGAACATGCCACCCAGGGCGTGGAAGCCCTCTGCGGCGGGGACAAGGTGGTGGTGGGAAAAGCGGGATTGGTCAGGAGTTCATCCACGGGCTTCCGGGAAGCCGTCCTGCGCAGCGGCCAACTGGCGGTCTACGTGGGTGTCAATGGCACCTACGCAGGCGCCCTCATCATGAAGGACCCGCTGCGCGCCGACGCGGGTGAGACGCTTGCCCGGCTGCACCGCCTGGGAATCCGGCACACCATGCTGCTGACCGGTGATGCCCGGGGGACCGCGGCGCACATTGCCGAGGAGGCAGGCATCCGGCACGTGCAGGCCGACTGCCTCCCCGAGGACAAGGTCAACGCGGTGGCCCGCGTGCGCGAGCGTCCGGTGCTGATGGTGGGCGACGGCGTCAATGACGCCCCTGTGCTCGCGGCGGCGGACGTCGGGATAGCCATGGGAGCCAAAGGCGCTACAGCCGCGAGTGAGTCGGCGGATGTCGTGATCATGCTGGACGACCTGTCCAAAGTTGCAGCGGCAGTCGACATCGGGAAGCGCACCGTAGCTGTTGCCTTGGTGAGTATCTGGACAGGAATCGGCCTCAGCATCGGGCTCATGGCTGTTGCCATGACCGGGTACATCCCGGCCGTCACCGGAGCCCTGCTGCAGGAACTCGTGGACCTGGCCACGATCTTGAACGGGCTAAGGGCGCTGCACGGACCTAAACCGAAAAGCCCATGGCCGAGGCTGATAGCGCAAAGGGCGGCGTGACCTTCGGCCCTTCCCACGGCCTGCACCAGTAGGGAACGTGGTGGATATGAAAGCAGAAACAGTGTCCAAGCCCGTGATTGTGGGTGTCGACGGATCGGAATTCTCTTCGGCTGCCCTGAGATACGCGGGTACCCTCGCGGCACGCCTGGGCGCCCGGCTGGAGGTCATCACCTGCATCGGCATGCCGGACTACCTGGTGCTGCCCCATCTTGAAGGCGCCGACCGCCAGTTTACGGCGAGGCTGGAGGATGCTGCCCGCCGCCTGGTGGAGGAAGCCCTTGGACGGGCATTCTCCGGCGACCGGCCCGAAGATATCGAGGTAACAGTGAAGTTTGGGCCGCCGGGCAAGGTCCTCGTGGAGGAGAGCCGGCGGGCACAACTGCTGGTGATCGGCCGGCACGGGGAGGGAGGATTCCTCGGAACCGCCATGGGCTCGGTCAGTAAGGCGTGCGCCGCGCGCTCCGTGTGCCCGGTGGTCCTGGTGGGCCAGGAGGCGGACGTCGTGTGATGACCGCGGCTGGCCTGACCTCGGTCCAGGCCGCGGACCTCCTGAAGCAGGCAGGACCCAACCTCCTTCCGACCGAAAAACCCGTACCGCAGTGGCGGAAACTCTGGGGGGAGCTGACCCACTTCTTCGCCATCATGCTGTGGTGCGCGGCGGCCCTGGCCTTCTTCGCGGACATGCCGCAACTGGGCGTGGCGATTATCGTCGTCGTGATTGTCAACGGCGTTTTCGCCCACATCCAGCAGGAACGCGCCCAGCACGCGGCGGCAAAACTGCGGGCGCTGCTCCCGGCCGACGTACTGGTGCGGCGGGACGGACGTGTCCGGAAAGTCCATGCCAGTGAACTGGTGGTCAACGACGTCGTGCTGCTGGCCGCCGGAGACCGCGTTCCCGCCGACGTCGTGCTGGTCACAGCAGCGTCCTGCACCGTGGACGAATCGATGCTGACGGGGGAAAGCGAGCCGGTGCCGAAAGCCGGCGGCGATCCTGCCTGGGGAGGAACGTTCCTGGTCAACGGCAATGCGGAGGCCGCCGTTGCCGCCACGGGCCTCGGAACCCGCCTGGCAGGGATCGCGCTCCTGACCAGCGGAGCCGTCTCCCCACCCACTCCGCTGTCCCTGGAACTGCGCCGGATTGTCCGGGTGGTGGCGTCCGTTGCCCTGGCTATCGCCGCCCTCTTCTTCCTGGTATCGCTGCTGGTGGGCATCCAATGGCGTGATTCCTTCCTCTTCGCCATCGGCGTTGCCGTCGCCCTGGTTCCGGAGGGCCTGCTGCCCACGGTGACGCTGTCCCTCGCAATGGGCGCCCAGCGCATGGCCGCCCGCAATGCGCTGGTCCGCAACCTCGAAGCCGTTGAGACCCTCGGGTCCACCACGTTCATCTGCACCGACAAGACCGGGACCCTCACACAGAACAGGATGAACGCCGTCGAGGTCTTCACCTCCCACGGACACGTCCACATAGCGGGCGACGGCTACAGCCCCGAGGGCACAGTCCAGGGGGAGGGAAAGGACAAAGCCGCCGAAACTGCGCTCGCGGCCCTGGCCGCCTCACAAGGCCGCGCCGAACTGCACGAAGGACAGTGGCGGGCCTCCGGCGACCCGATGGAAGCGGCCATCGACGTGCTGGCACGGCGGCTGACAGGGGCAGCAGGTGACGGAAGGGTGCCTTCACGCAGGCTCCCCTTCGATCCCGTACGACGGCGGGAATCGGCGATCGTCGGACAGGACCTGTTCTGCAAGGGCGCCCCGGAAGCGGTTCTTCCGCTCTGCGGCGCCGTGCCCGAACCGGTAGGGGAACAGGTCCAGCTGATGGCCTCCCGGGGGCTGCGTGTCATCGCAGTGGCGCGGCGCAGGCTGGAACGCGCCCCGGCCCGCTGGGAATCCCTCCCGGCGGAGGAGATCGAAGACGGCCTGGAACTGCTCGGACTGATCGGCCTTCATGATCCGCCCAGGCCGGACGTGGGCGAGGTCATCCGTACCGCCCGCAATGCAGGGCTCAAACTCGCCATGATCACCGGTGACCATCCGGGTACGGCTGCGGCGATCGCGCGTGAGATCGGGTTGATGGGGGTCCCGGAGCGCGTGCTGGAAGGCTCGGAGCTCCCGGACGATGAGCAGTTGCTGGGCGCGCTCCTGGACCGCGACGGGGTGGTGGTGAGCAGGGTTTCCCCGGAGCAGAAGCTGCGGGTTGCCAGGGCGCTGCAGTCCCGGGGACACGTGGTGGCCATGACCGGAGACGGTGTGAACGACGGCCCGGCCCTGCGCGAAGCGGACATCGGGGTGGCCATGGGCCTAAGCGGCACCGATGTTGCACGCGAAGCGGCCGACCTGGTCCTCCTCGATGACCACTTCGGAACCATCGTGGCCGCCATCGAACAGGGCAGGGCCACCTACGCCAACATCCACAGATTCCTTACCTACCACCTCACGGACAACGTGGCGGAGCTGACCCCGTTTGTTGTCTGGGCGCTCTCCGGCGGCCAGTTTCCCCTGGCCCTCGGCGTGCTGCAGATCCTTGCCCTGGACATCGGAACCGACCTGCTGCCGGCCCTCGCCCTGGGCGCTGAACAGCCGGGCAAACGCGTGCTGGCCGGGCCGCCGGAACGCCGGCACCTCATGGACCGGAAACTGATGGTGCGGGTCTTCTGTGTACTGGGACCGGTGGAGGCGGCCTTCGAAATGGCCGCGTTCTCCGCAGTGCTCTTCGGCGGCGGCTGGGCGCGTGGCGAAACTCCGGAGCCCGGGCTGCTCATGGCTGCATCAGGTGCCGCTTTCACAGCTGTGGTGCTGGGCCAGCTGGCTAACGCCTTTGCGTGCCGAAGTGCAACCCTGCCGCCCTGGCGGCTGGGCTGGGGCACAAACAGGCTCCTGGCATGGGCAGTCCTGGCTGAACTGGCTGTGCTTGCGGCCTGCCTGTTCATTCCACAGCTCGCCGCCGTGCTGGGGCAGGCCCCGCCGACGCCTGATGGGCTGCTCGTTGCCGTGCTGGCAGTGCCTGCCGTCCTGGCCGCGGACTGGGCCTACAAGCGCATCAGGGGCCGCTCAAGCCACAGGTGACAGGGACATGCCCTGGTGCGGGCCGGCATGGGCTTTTCCAGGGGCAGGGGAGGGGCTCGGGACCAAAGACTCTGCCCGGTATCTTCCGCCACGGCCCAGAATCAAGGCATGGCTCCTCCCGCAAACCCCCTTGCCGATGTCCACGTCATATGGATCGAAGACACCGGGATGGGGGACATAGCGTCCGTGGGGGGAAAGAACGCCTCCCTCGGCGAGTTGAGCCGGACCCTTCGCTCGGCCGGCGTGAGGGTCCCGGAAGGGTTCGCCACCACCGCTGCTGCCTACCGCGCTTTCCTGGAAGCCAACGCCCTGGAGCCGCGCATCCGGGCCTACATCGGGGAGTACCGCGCGGGGCGGGCCACCCTGCGCCAGGCCGGGGCGGCCATCAGGGAACTTTTCCTGTCAGCTACTTTTCCGGAGAACACCGGGCAGGCAATCGACGAACACTACCGCCTCCTTTGCCGCCGCGCCGGCCAGCCCAAGGTTGCGGTTGCGGTCCGCAGCAGTGCCACGGCGGAGGACCTGCCGGACGCCAGTTTCGCGGGCCAGCAGGAGACGTTCCTCAATGTGGCGGGGGAGCGCGCCGTCCTCGACGCCTGCCGGAACTGCTACGCCTCGCTGTTCACCGATCGCGCCATCAGCTACCGGGAAATGAAGGGCTACGATCACCTCGAGGTGGCATTGTCCGTGGGTGTCCAGCGCATGGTCCGCTCGCATGTCGGCGCTTCGGGGGTCATGTTCTCGATCGACACGGAGTCCGGCTTTCCGCAGGCCGTGCTTATCAGCGCCGCCTGGGGGCTCGGTGAGACGGTAGTGCAGGGCACTATCAACCCGGACAAATACCAGGTGTTCAAACCGCTGCTTGCCGATGCCCGCTTCAGCCCCGTGATTGACAGGGAACGTGGCGCAAAGGAACGCAAGATGGTCTACAGCCTCGGGGGAAACGCCAGGACCCGGATGGTGGAAACGAGCCAACGGGAGCAGGAGACCCTGGTACTGAACGACCAGGACGTTGTCCTGCTGGCGCGTTGGGCCGTTGCCGTGGAGGAACACTACGGGCGGCCCATGGACATGGAATGGGCCAAAGACGGGGTAACGGGCGAACTGTTCATGGTGCAGGCCAGGCCGGAGACAGTCCAGGCCCAGCGCAGCAGCTCGACGTTCCGCATGTACCACCTTCGGCAGCCGGGGCGCGTGCTGGCGTCAGGGGCAGCCATCGGTGATGCCATCGCCAACGGGCAGGCCTGCGTCATCCAGGACGCGAAGGACATCGAATCGTTCGTTGACGGCTCGGTGCTGGTGACCCGGATGACGGATCCGGACTGGGTTCCGGTGATGCAGCGCGCAGCGGGCATCGTCACGGACCACGGCGGACCCACCAGCCACGCGGCGATCGTGAGCCGGGAACTGGGCGTGCCCGCCGTCGTCGGAACACGCAACGCAACCGAAACCCTGCCTGACGGTGACCCGATCACCCTGTCCTGCGCGGAAGGCGAAGAAGGCCGCGTGTACGAAGGACTCCTGGCGTATGCCGTGGAGGACGTGGACATGGAAGCGCTTCCCGCCACCGGCACGGACGTCATGGTCAATATCGGCAGTCCTGCCGCAGCCTTCAAATGGTGGCGCCTGCCGGCCGCGGGAGTGGGGCTGGCCAGGATGGAATTCATCATCAACAACCTCATCCGCATCCATCCCATGGCGCTGGTGCATCCTGAGCGGGTGGCAGACCCGGAGGAAGCTGGGCTCATCCGGAAACTGACCAGCGGCTACGCTGACCCCAAGGATTACTTCATTGACGTGCTGGCCACCGGCATCGCCAAGATAGCAGCGCCCTTCCACCCCAAACCGGTGATAGTCCGGCTCAGTGATTTCAAGAGCAACGAATACAGCCACCTGATTGGTGGCAGCTCCTTTGAGCTTCCGGAAGAAAACCCGATGCTGGGTTTCCGGGGTGCTTCGCGCTACTACAGCGAGCACTATCGCGAAGGCTTTGCCCTGGAATGCAAGGCACTCAAGCGCGTGCGGGAAGAGGTGGGCTTCTCCAATGTCATCGTCATGGTCCCCTTCTGCCGCACCGTGGGGGAAGCGGACCTGGTCATCGCTGCGATGGCGGAGCACGGCCTGGTGCGGGGCAGTGCCGGCCTGCAGCTTTACATGATGTGCGAGATCCCTTCAAATGTGGTCCTCGCGGATCAGTTCGCCCAGCGGTTCGACGGCTTCTCTATCGGCTCCAACGACCTCACCCAGCTGGTCCTGGGCGTAGACCGCGACTCGGAACAGCTGGCCGGACTGTTCGACGAAAGGGACCCCGCCGTCAGCTCCATGATTGCCCAGGCCATCGAGAAGGCACATGCCGCCGGCATCAAGATAGGTATCTGCGGCCAGGGCCCCAGCAACCACCCGGACCTGGCCGAGTTCCTGATAGGCCGCGGCATTGATTCCATCTCGCTGAACCCGGACACGTTCCTGAAGGCCCTGCCCGTCATCGCCGCAGCCGAGCAGCGGCTGGGCAGACAGGCCTAACGGCACTGTCCCGGGGGGACGGCCGGCTGATAGCACTGTCATATGACCGCGTCGCCCACCGCAGCTGCCGCCAAGCCGCCCTTTGACGCCGTCATCTTCGACCTGGACGGCGTGGTCACCAACACGGCGCTGGTCCATCAGTCCGCCTGGAAAGAGGCCTTCGACCAGATCCTGCTGGATCCCCGGGTGCCCGCTGCTGCGGACCGGTCCCCCCTCACCAAAGCCGACTACCGCACCTACATTGACGGCCTTCCCCGGGAGGAAGGCGTGCTGAAATTCCTTGCGTCCAGGGGCGTGCGGGTTGAACGCGGCTCCGAGCGGGACGAACCAGGGGCCTGGACAGCCTTCGGCCTGGGGGCCCTGAAGAACCGCCTTTTCCTGGAGCACCTGAGGCACGACGGGGTCCAGGCTTACCCCGGAACCATGCAATTACTCCGGACATTGTCCGACGCCGGCATCCTCATGGGCGTGGTCACATCCAGCCGCAATGCCAGTTCCGTGCTGGAGGCAGCGGGCATCCCGGGTTCCTTCGGCGTCATCCTGGACGGGTCTGCTGCAGCTAGCCTTGGATTGCGGGGAAAGCCCGCTCCTGACGTCTTCCTGGCCGCTGCGTTCCGCCTCGGTGTCTCGCCGTCGCACGCCGTGGTCATAGAGGACTCGGTGGCAGGGGTCCTCGCCGCACGACGGGGCGGGTTCGGCCTTGTGGTGGGCATTGACCGGAGCGGCACCAGGCGGGAACTCGAAGCTGCCGGTGCAGGCACGGTCCTCAACGACGTCGGCGAACTGGACCTGGGCCTCGTCCTGGGCGATCCCTGGCAACTCGTCTACGAGGGCTTCGATGCCGGGCACGAGGGGCATCGCGAAGCGCTGACCACCCTGGGCAACGGCTACCTGGCCGTCAGGGGTGCCGCCCCGGAGGGCGGCGGCAGCGCCCGGTATGCCGGTATGTACCTGGCGGGCGTCTTCAACCGTGTTGCGGCCAAAGTCGCCGACGAAGTCCTCGTGGAAGAACACATGGTTAACGCCCCCGATTGCCTTCCCCTTGACCTGCGGCCGGCGGACGGACAATGGTGGTCGGCGGGAGGCATGGTTGTTCTCCGCGAACGCCGCAGCCTGGATCTTCAACGGGCGGTTTTGGAGCGGCGGCTCCTGCTGGAAACGGGGGACAAGCGGCGCATGGAAGTCGTCCAGACCAGGTTCGTGTCCATGGCCGAGCCCCACCTGCTGGCCCTCGAAACGAAGATCACGCCTTTGGGCTGGAGCGGCGCCATGGAAGTGCGCAGCGGGGTTGATGCCGGTGTCAGGAACGCAAATATCCCGGAACCGGCGTCCAGCCCCGGCATCCACCTTGTTGACCGGACCCCGGCCGGCAGAGGCCTGCAGCATCGGCCGGACGATATATCCGTTGTCGAGGCTGAAACAACCCAGAGCCTGATCCGGATCGCAGCGGCCTACCGCACCAGCGTGTCCGGGGAACCGGTCGCCGGACAACGGGGCAGCATGGGCGCCTTTCACTTCCACATGTTCCCGGTAAACCTTTCGGACGGAGTTCCAACAAGGATCAGCAAGACCGTGGCCGTGGTGACCTCGCGGGACCGCGCGATTTCCTCCACGGCCTCCGCAGCAGAGGCGGTGCTGGTCCGCAGCGGCGGAAACCTTGACTCCCTTCTAACCGCCCACGAGCAAGCATGGAGGCACGAACTCCGTCCGTTCCTGGTGGACATAGAGGCTCCGGTGCAGGTGCGGCTGGTCCTCAACCTGCACATTTTCCATCTGCTGCAGACCCTCACCCGCCATACAGCAGAACTCGATGCGGGTGTCACCGCCCGGGGGCTCCATGGCGAGGGATACCGGGGCCATGTCTTTTGGGACGAGTTGTTTGTGCTGCCCCTCCTGACAACCAGGACCCCGGATGTTGCCCGCGCCCTCATCGAATACCGTTGGAGGAGACTTCCTGCCGCCCGCCACTCAGCTGCCGTCCTGGGCCTGGCCGGCGCGAAGTTCCCTTGGCAAAGCGGGAGTGACGGTACGGAAGAAACGCCTAAGTGGCTGTACAACGACAGATCCGGCAGATGGGTTAAGGACCATTCACATATGCAGCTGCATGCAGGACTCGCCGTGGCCTTCAACGTCTGGCAGTACTTCCAGGCCACCAGCGACAAAGCCTGGCTTCTGCGGAAGGGCGCCGAACTCGTGATCGACATAGCCCGGTTCTTCACCTCGCGGGCAGAGTACAGCCAGGACACCGGCCGGTACCACGTCCGTGGCGTCGTCGGACCGGATGAGTACCACACGGGGTATCCGGGCAACGATGAACCCGGGGTAGACGACAATGCCTACACCAACGCAATGGGTGCCTGGGTCTGCCTTCGGGCTGCGGAGATTATCGGCACCTTCCACCCAAACGAACTCGCCGACCTTACGGAAAGACTGGGCATCACCGGCGGGGAAGCGGCTGGATGGGAACAGGTGGGCCGGGCCATGTTCATCCCTTTCCACTCTGACGGCGTCATCAGCCAGTTTGCCGGATATGAAAAGCTCGAAGAACTCGATTGGGAAAGATACCGCGAAACCTATGAAAGCATCGAGCGGCTCGACCTGATCCTGGAAGCAGAAGCGGACAATATCAATCGGTACAAGCTTGCCAAGCAGGCTGATGTCCTGATGCTGCCCTACCTGCTGGGCCAGGAAGGACTCATCAGCCTTCTTTCCGAACTTGGATACGCCTTCACCGCGGGCCAGCTGAACCGGACCATCGAGTACTACCTCGCCCGCACTGCCCATGGATCCACGCTGAGCCGGGTTGCCCACGCTTCCGTCCTTGCAGCGCTGGACGCCGACCGTGCATGGGACAGCTTCCGCGAAGCGCTCGACGCCGACCTCGACGACACCCAGCATGGCACCACGCGGGCGGGCATCCACTTGGGCGCCATGGCCGGCAGCATCGATGTCATCCAGCGCAGTTTCGCCGGCCTGCGGCTGAGTGGCGACACCATCGTTTTCGCCCCCAACCTGCCCACTGGCCTGCGGTCCGTCGCCTTCAGGGTCCACTACAGGGGTCATCAGTTGAACATCGAACTCAAGGACGGGCGCATGCGCATTGCGTCGGCGGCCGGAGACGCCGCGCCCATCAGCGTGCGGGTGAACGGCAGGAAAGCGGCACTCATGCCAGGCCAGGCCAGGACCTTTCGGCTTCCCCTTCCGGTGCACGGTTCAGCCGCATCATGAAGCGGATCGGGATCCTGACAAGTGGCGGCGACTGCCCTGGGGTGAACGCCGTGATCCGCGGCGCCGTACTGGCAGGGGAGATTGTCCACGGTTATGGGTTCCTGGGGTTCCGGGACGGCTGGCGGGGTGTCCTGGAACAGGACGTGGTTCCTTTGCCGCGGCGCAGCGTCCGGGGGATTTCGCGGCTGGGCGGGACCATCCTGGGAACTTCACGCACAAATCCGCTGAATGGCGAGGGAAGCGATGCAGTGCGTGAGAGCTTGCGGCGCAACAATCTGCAGGGCCTGATCGCCATCGGGGGCGAGGGAACCCTGGCGGCGGCAAGGGCACTGTCCGATCAGGGCATCAACGTGGTGGGTGTACCCAAAACGATCGACAACGATCTCGGCGCAACGGACTATACCTTCGGGTTTGATTCAGCCGTCCAAACAGCAACACAGGCCATCGACAGGCTGCGGACCACGGGGGAGTCCCACCACGGCTGCATGATCGCGGAGGTCATGGGCAGGAACGCGGGATGGATCGCGCTGCATGCAGGGATGGCATCAGGTGCCCACGCGATCCTGATTCCCGAGCATCAGGTCTCCCTGGAGCAAATCGCCGCCTGGGTCCTGTCGGCACGGGACCGGGGTAGGGCGCCGCTGGTGGTAGTGGCTGAAGCGTTCACACCGGAAGGCCATGAAGCGCCTTACGCACCCCGCGGACTTGATACTTTCGGGCGGCCCCGGCTTGGCGGCATCGGCCGCCTGCTGGAAGAACAGTTGCAGCAAGCAACCGGCATAGAAACAAGGGCTACCGTTCTGGGCCACATCCAGCGCGGCGGCGAACCGACCGCCTATGACCGGGTACTGGCCACGCGGCTGGGGATGGCCGCCGTCGAAGCAACAGCGAACGGTAGCTGGGGGACCATGGTGTCCCTGCGCGGCACTGACATTGTCACCGTGGGCCTCGAGCTCGCGCTTGGAACCCTGAAGGTGGTTCCCGAACAACGGTACCGGGAGGCGGCAGTCCTTTTCGGCTGACCGGCTCGAAGCTTCGGCCGCCGGCTCGAGAGCCTGTGCCTGGCCCTGCCCGGGGCCAGGCACCAAGCAGTCAGGCCCTGGTGATCGGAATCTTCTTGGCAGAGGACACCTGCCCCTGGTCAGGGATGGGGGCGCGGACTTCCAGGACGCCGTCCTTGTAGGAAGCAGTGACGTCGCCCTGGTGCACATCCCGGGGCAACGGGAGCCGCCGGACGAAGGAACCGTAGCGGAATTCGGACCTGTAGCTGTCCTTGTCCTTCTGCTCCTTCTTTTCCTGCCGCTCCGCCTTGATGGACAGCACGCCGTCGGCAACCGTTACATCCACGTCCTTCTCCGGGTCGATCCCGGGCAACTCCGCCCGCACCACCAAGGTGTTGCCGTCCACCATCTCTTCCACCCGGATGGCGGAAGCGCCCGCATCCCCTTCGAACAGTCTCTCGATCACATCAATGGGGGAGCGGCGCGACTCAAACCACTTCATTAGCTCGCTCATGCTTGTCTCCTGCTCATACTGGTCCGGGGCATCTGGTTACCCGGCACTACCACCATCCGCTTTATGCCGGGAAGGTTCCAGAGTCCAAGGTCCCACCCTGGCGTGCTGGGGTTTCCGGGCGGACCCGGAGAACGGCGGAACCGGTGATCCTGTCCGCAGCGAGATCATCCAGCGCGGTGCCGGCTGCATCAAACGGGTAGACGGTGGTGGCCGGCACGAGCGGAATTTCGGCTGCGAGCGCCAGGAATTCCAGCCCGTCTGCGCGGGTATTGGCGGTCACGCTGCACACTTGGCGCTCGAAGAACAGATGGTCGTGGTAATTCAGGGCCGGTATTTCACTGACGTAGATGCCCGCAATCGCAAGTGTTCCTCCGCGGTCAAGGGCCCGGAGGGCCACGGGCACGAGGTCGCCCACGGGAGCAAAGAGGATGGCGGAATCAAGCGGCACCGGCGGGTCGTCGTAGGCATCGCCGACATACTCGGCGCCGAGGTCCCGGGCAAGTGCGCGCGCCTTCGCGGTGCGGGTCATGACGAAGACGGAGGCGCCTTGGTGCATGGCCAGCTGCGCCGTCAGGTGGGCGGAACTGCCGAACCCGTAGATGCCAAGGCGCCCGCCAGCCGGCACACGGGCCCGCTTCAGCGCGCGGTAGCCGATGATGCCCGAGCACAGCAGGGGTGCGGCCTCTTCATCCTTAAACACGTCCGGAATGGTGTAGGCGAAGTCCTGGGAGACCGTGAGCTGCTGGGCGTAGCCGCCGTCCTTGTCCCAGCCGGTGAAGACGGGAGCCGTGCACAGGTTTTCGTCCCCGCGGAGGCAGTAGGCACAGGTACCGCAGACCCCGCCAAGCCAGGCGATGCCAACCCTGTCACCCCGCGCGAACAGGGAATTGCCCGGCCCGCTCCCCACCACAACGCCCACTGCCTCATGCCCCGGGACAATTCCGGGACGGCGCGGCTGGAGGTCCCCTTCGGCGAGATGCAGGTCAGTGCGGCAGATGCCGCACACACTCACATCCACCAGGAGTTCATTGGTCCCGGGCTTCGGGTTTTCGCGGGTGCCCTTGACCAGGGGACGGGTAGAGACGGGGCCGGGCCGGCCCACCCACCAAGCGAGCACCGGTTCCTCCTCTTGCCGTCCGGCCTAAGACATGCATGGCTTCATACTTCACGCCGTCAGCAGGTTCCGCCCGTCATTACTCGCGCCGGGCCTTCTTCAGGCGTGTGATCACAGTGGGGCAGGGCGGCTGGGTCAGGACGCCATGCGCCGTCGATCCGAGGAGCAGCCTTCCAAAGCCGCCCCTGCCCCGGCTGCCCAGAACCAGCATCCGTGCGTTGGCGGCTGCCTGGACCAGGGCATCGGCAGGTTCCAGCACTGTTTCGAGGACTCCGTGCACCACGAGGCCGGGGTAGTCCTGGCGGAGCCCGGCCACTGTCTCTGACAGGACGATCTGTTCCTCCTGCACCACGTGCTCCGCGAAACTGCTGGACGGCAGTCCTGCCTTGATCCAGCGGTTGGGGCCAGTGAAGGCGTAGATGACGGTAAGTTCTTCGCCCAGAGCGTCAGCCTCGGATGCCGCGAAGGCCACGGCTTGGGTGGACTCCCTGGATCCGTCCACGCCCACCACGACGCCTTGCCCGCCGTCCTGGCCTGCGCCGACGACCGCCACCGGGCATTCTGCGTGGGCAGCCGCCTGGAGCGCCCGGTCCGTCAGTGCAGCACGTGAGTGGCCGCTGCTGCCCAGGACCAGCATGGATGCTTTCGTTGAATAGTCGCCAAGAGATCCCCCGACGCTTCCTTCCAACAGTTCAGTTGTTACCTGAAGGTCCGGTTCTGCTGCGCGGACGCGTTCTCCGGCCTCCTTCAGCATGCCCAGCGCGGAATTCCGCAATGCGTCGATATAGGGGAGCGCATCCAGCGCCTCGCCTCCCATCCAGCGGTCATCCAGGACATGGAGGATGGCCAGCGGCAGCCTGAGCCGGCGGGCACGGGAGGCCGCCCATAGCAGGGCGGCGTTCGAGGGGGAGGAGTCGACGATGCCGACGGCGATGGGCTTGTTTGCATCCATGGGGTACCTTCCTTGGTTCTGTCAGTCCGGCGGTGCAGATGCGCCTCAGGCTGTGTCCGCCGGTTCCTGCGGGGCCCACCACCGGGTAGGCGGAGCAATCACGAACCGCCGCCCGGTGATCTCCTCCGGTGTCACGCGGATTAGGCTGTTCTTTGGTCCCGCCTGCCAGGGGGAGAGCCCCGCGTCGGCGGCGTCCTCGAATTCCTCGGCGTCGGTAACGACGGCGGCGCGGCCTTTCACCACCACGCTCCAGGCGATAGTGCCGTACTGGTTCAGTCCGTCGGCCTCCAGCGCCACCACCTTCCCTTCGGCCAGCGCATCGGTCTTCGTTCCCTCGCCCGTACGCACCAGCAGGGTGCCGTTGCTGGGCACGTAATTAAGCGGGAAAATCTCCACTGTGTTCCCCCGGGTAAAGGCCATCCTGCACACGGACGTCGACCGCAGGTATCTCCAGCACTCGTGTACACCGAGGCGTTGGGCTTCCGGTTCTGCAGCAGCTGTGTCCATGGCCGTAGCCTAAGGCCGAGAATTCCATCGGGCTAGGGAAGAAGGTCCCGCGGCATTTTCCGGAATGCCGCGGGCATTAATAAGTGCTGCAAATCGGGCATTTCAGGCCTTGACTTTGTCTTCTAGACTGGTCCCAAGGCATGTCTTCGTGCCAGGCAAAGGCGATGTTTCCGGGGGAACAAACCGGCCCGGAGGAACGGAATGCCGGTAGGCCCGCAGAGTCGCGGGCCACTGCCACAGGAGGTCGGACGTGAGCACTGAACCTTGGCGCCCTCCCTTGGAGGAAAGGGCAGAAGACCTCCTGCAGGATTTTGTTGCCCGTGCGGATGAATTGCTGCAAACCCAGGAGCGGATGAACGGACTGCTCGCCGCAGTCGTCGCCCTCGCCGAGGATCTTAGCCTTGAAGCCGTTCTGGACCGCCTGGTGCGGTCAGCCTGTGGACTCGTCGGTGCGAAATATGGTGCACTCGGGGTTATCGCCGAGGACCGCAGCCTCAGCCACTTCATCACCGTAGGAATAGACGGCGACGGAATCCGGTCAATCGGGAACCTGCCGACAGGACACGGCGTCCTGGGACTTCTGATCCGCGAGCCGCGGCCGTTGCGGCTGCACGACCTCGGCCAGCATCCCATTGCTTCAGGTTTTCCACGGAACCATCCCCCCATGAAAACTTTCCTGGGCGTACCGGTCCGCGTCCGGGACGAGGTGTTCGGGAATCTCTATCTGACGGAAAAGGACGGCGGGCAGGACTTCACACCGGAGGATGAGGACCTCGCCGTCGCTTTGGCCGCTGCTGCCGGCGTGGCCATCCAGAATGCCCGCCTCTTCGAAGACAGCAAGCGGCGCCAGAAATGGCTGGAGGCAGGCATGGAGCTGAGCAGCCGGCTGATCATGACGCCCCACCCGGGGAATGTGGAGAACCTCGACCTCGTTGCCGAAACGGCATTGAGGGTGTCAGATTCAGCGCTGGCCGTGATTGCTGTTCCCGCCGGGGACGGCGTCCTGAGGTGCAGGGCCTGCCTTGGGGTGCAGGGCCTGCAGGCGGGGCAGGAAATCAACGCGTCGGACGTGGTTTTCCGGGTCATCGAAACAGGCGAGTCCCTGGTGGCGCGGGATCCCCGCCAGGTGTTCGAGGACGGGATAGCGGAGAAACTGGGTCCGGTGCTCGTATGTGCCCTTGGCCACGGCAACAGTGAAAACGGTGTACTGATGCTGGCCCGTCCGCACGGCTCGGCTGCCTACAGCCAGGCCGAAGTGGAGTCCAGCTCCCTTTTCGGCAGCAGGATTGGCCTGGCACTGGACCTGGCCCGCGTCCATGCCTTGCGTGAACAGAATCTTCTGTTCACGGACCGGGAACGGATCGCCCGTGACCTGCACGACCTCGTCATCCAGAGGCTCTTCGCTTCGGGGCTGAGTATCCAGAGCCTGCGCCGTTACACCCTGGACCCCGTGGCGCACGACCGAATTGCCGCCGTCACGTCCGAACTTGACGACACCATCCGGAAGTTGAGGGACACGATCTACTCCCTGCGGACGGGCGAGCAGGAGCATGAGCCACTCACCGGCCGCATCCTGAGGGTGGTCCAGGAAACGTCGCGCAGCTATGCCGTGGCGCCAAAAGTCGCTTTTGCGGGGCCGGTGGACGATTCAGTCAGGGAGAACATTGCCGGCCACCTGCTCTCCGTCCTCTCCGAAGGGCTGAGCAATGCGGCACGGCATTCCGGGGCGGAGGAGATCCGGGTTACCGTCTCAGTTACCCAAAGCCGGGTCGAGCTGGTCATCGAGGACAACGGCTGCGGTTTTGACGAACCGGCGAAGGTGAGCGGCCTGGCAAACATGCGGCATCGGGCAGAGCTGCTGGACGGCACGTGCACCATCCAGAGCCCGCCGGGGCAAGGGACCCGGATTACGTGGTCCGTTCATCGTAAATGATGGCGACGGGACGCAAGCTAGTGCGCGTCCTGGGCGTTGCGGGTGACATACACGGCAGCCTGTGTCCGTCTTTCGAATCCCAGCTTCGCCAGGATGGAAGAGACGTAGTTCTTCACAGTTTTCTCGGCAAGGAAGAGCTCCTCTCCGATTTGGCGGTTCGTCAGTCCCTGCCCGATAAGCGCCAGGACCTTCTTCTCCTGCGCACTGAGCGCCTCCATCCGCGGGTCTGTCGGGGCTTTGGAAAGGCCGGCGATAATCCGCTCCTTGACTCCGGGCTCGAACAGCGATTCGCCCTTGGCAGCCTTGCGGATGCCCTGAAGCAGGTCGTCACTCCTGATCTGCTTCAGGATGTACCCCGACGCTCCGGCCAGGACTGCCCCGCGGATCGCCTGCTCGTCGTCGTAGCTGGTCAGGATCAGGCAGTGCAGGCGGGGGTCGAACGAACGCACGTCGCGGCAGACCTCGATTCCGGTGCCGTCCGGGAGCCGTCCGTCCAAGATGGAAATGTCCGGCCGCAGTGCCGGAATACGCCGGGTGGCTTCCGCCGCGGACCCGCTTTCCCCGACCACAGCAAACCCCTCGCCCTCAAGCAGGTCCTTCAGTCCCTGCCTTACAAGTTCATGGTCATCGAGGATGAAGACGCGCAGCGGCTCCCGCGGATCTGCAGCTTCCCCCGAGCCTGATTCACTCATCTGCACCAAATGCTCCCGTTTTCATAAGGACCAGACCTTCACCACCGTGTGAGGCAGCCCCTGCGAAGGGCCTAGGCCCATTCTTCCTTCCGCGCAGATCATCCGGAAGGGACCAAAGTCTGGAGTCATGGTCATTCCGTACACCCTGTTGTCCTCCGGCAGTACTTCCTCCGGCCGGTCCCGCAGTCGGACCCGCTGCCCGGAGGGTGACTTTGGGCCCTATCCCGCAGGCCCGCACCTTGTCCAGTCTTGGAGCATGCCAAAGAGAATGGAGCCCGCACCATGGATGCCCTCAATCGGCCCCCCAAAATAATTGTGGGCGTAGACGGTTCCGACGCCTCTGTTGCGGCCCTCCGGACGGCCGCAACCCTGGCCGGGCCGCTCGAAGCAACGGTGGAGGCGTGGGCATGCTGGGATGTCCCGGCCGGCTTCGGGCTTTACCTGGTAGTGGGAATTGAAGGTTTCAAGTCCGCTGCGGAGCAGTCGCTGGAGCGGGCGCTCACAGCCGCGTTCGGCCCGGAGCGGCCGCCAGATGTCCATACCCGCCTGATGCGTGGAAAACCCGGCGAGCTCCTGGTTGAGGGGAGCCGCAACGCCTCGCTCCTCATTGTTGGACGCCGCGGGCATAGCGGTTTTGTACTGGGCTCGGTCAGTTCTGCGTGCATCAGCCACGCCCACTGCCCCGTCCTGGTGGTCCATGCCCCGGACGAAGAACGTGCCCGCGCGAAAGACCGCGGCGGGAAAGTCGGCGACGGCGGTAAGTAGCTACGCGGGCAGGTCACCGCTGGTGCGCGCCGCCGTCGTGCGTTTCCGCGTGGTGCCCTGCCTTCCCCGGTGATTGGACCCGGTAAGGGCGTCAGCCTTTCTTCAGTTTCTCGGCGAGCATCACGAGGATTCCGCTGGGACCGCGGAGGTAAGTGAGTTTGTAGGCTTCGCCATAGGTCGCCACGCCGCGGAGCGGATGGCATCCGTGCCTCGCGGCTATTTCGAGGGTTTTGTCGATGTCGTCCACCGAGAAGGCCACACGGTGCATCCCGATGTCGTTGGGACGGGTCGGGTTCGATTCGATCGCTTCGGGGTGGATGTATTCGAAGAGCTCAAGTTGACCCTGGCCGTCCGGGGTCTGGAGGAGCGCAATCCTGGCATGGTTGCCATCAAGCCCCACGGCAGTGTCCGCCCACTCGCCGCTGACAGTGTCACGGCCGACGAGCATTAGCCCAAGGTCGGTGAAAAAGGCGATTGTCGCTTCGAGGTCGCGGACCGCAATACCGACGTTCTCAAGTTTGATGGCCATGCGTTGAAGCTACCAAGGCGGACCGGCCAGCTCCAGTGCCACCGCAGGGCCATTGGAACTGGTGTTCCGCCGCTGCCCGGGCCCACTCTGGGGAAGACACCAGAAGGAGGACAGCGGCCGGTGGCTGAGGGACCTGTTGTGGACGGTAGGACTGGGCGTCTTCATGGCGGTGGCCACGCCCGTGTGGCAGCCCGGCCAGGTTGTGTGGCTGGTTGCCGCCAGGCACAGCGGGCCCGGCGTTGTCCGCATCGTCGAAACGGCACCTAGAACTCACTGCGCCGGAAGCGCTTTTCCACTGCCACAACCAGGGACGCGAGCAGTGCGATGCCCAGGATGCGCAGCCAGGCTTCTGCCGTGATCGGGGCCGTATGGAAAAGCTCGTTCATCAGCGGCAGGTACGTGATGGCCAGTTGGCCGGCCGCTTGGACCAGGACACCAAGGATGACCCAGCGGTTGCTGAAGAAGCCGATCCGCCAGACTGACCGGGTGAGGGAACGGCAGCTGAACAGGTAGAACAGTTCCACGGCAACAAAAAGGTTGACGGCCGCCGTTCGGGCCTCTGCGAGGGACGCGCCGCCTGCGAGCTCGAGTTCGAAGATCCACCAGGTGCCCGCCACGAGGAGGGTGGAGACCAGCAGGATCCGAATGATGAGTGTCCAGGTCAGGAGCGGACGGCCGGGGGCCCGGGGCGGGCGGGACATAAGGCCGGTTTCCTTCGGCTCGAAGGCAAGCATCAGCCCCAGGGCCACAGCGGTGGTCATGTTGATCCACAGGATCTGGGTGGGCAGGACGGGGAGCGTTGCCCCGATCAAAATTGCCACCAGGATCACCAGGCCTTCCCCCATGTTCGTGGGCAGGGTCCAGACGATGAACTTGGTCAGGTTGTCGAAGACGTTCCGGCCCTCCTCGACGGCAGCCTCAATGGTGGCAAAGTCGTCGTCGGTGAGGACGATGTCCGAGGCCTCCTTGGCCACTTCCGTCCCGGAGCGGCCCATGGCTATGCCCACGTTCGCCTGCCTCAGGGCCGGTGCGTCGTTGACCCCGTCACCTGTCATGGCGACGACGTTTCCCCGGGACTGCAGGGCGCCGACCAGGCGAAGCTTCTGTTCGGGGGACACCCGCGCGAAGACCGTAGCCCGCTCGACGGCCTCGGGCAGTCCGTCCGCGGGTATCGCGTCAAGTTCAGTCCCGGTCAATGCCTTTCCGTCCGCCCCGTCCGCGGTCAGGCCCACTGCCCTGGCAATGGTGGAGGCTGTTCCCACATGGTCTCCGGTGATCATTTTCACTGCCACGCCCGCCTGGCGGCAGGCCCGCACCGATGCCGCCGCGCCCTCCCGCGGCGGATCGAACATGGCCTGCAGCCCGGTCAGTGTCAGCTGCCCGTGCAGGCTTGACTCGGCCAGGGCGTCCCCGGCAGGAAGGCGCATCATCGCCGTGGCAAGAACCCTCAGGCCGGTGGCGGCGAACCGGTGGGCCTCATCGAGCACCGGCTGCCGGGCCAGCGGAATGGCGCGGCCCTGGTGATCCATCTGCGCCGCGCACAGCTCCAGCACGCGTTCCACCGCGCCCTTGACCAGCACGATGCCCGAGTCCTTGCCGCTGCCGTCCGGCACGGCGGAGGTGTGGAGGGTTGCCATGTATTGGTGCTCGGAGGCGAAGGGCAGCGTGCCGGTCCGCGGATGCGAGGAAAGGAACTCGCCGGCGTCCACGCCGCCCTTCACCGCCGCCACCACCATGGCCGCCTCCGTGGGGTCCCCCCGGGCCTGCCAGTGCTGTCCCTCCCGGATGATCCTGGCGTCATTGCAGGCGCCTCCCGCCAGGAGGGACCAGTACAGGCCCTCGTCCTGCGCCGCGGCCGTCGTCCGGCCGGCGGCTCCGGCCTCCCGGATGGCGGCCCCGGTGCGAAGGACATGCCCCTCCGGGCCGTAACCGGAGCCTGTCACCTCGTACCGCGCGGACGGTGTCCAAAGCGCACGCACCGTCATCTGGTTTTCCGTGAAGGTGCCGGTCTTGTCCGAGCAGATGACGGTGGTGCTGCCCAATGTCTCAACCACCGGCAAACGCCGTACCACGGCGCGGCGCCGGGCCATGCGGCGGACACCGATGGCAAGGGTTACAGTGACCGCTGCCGGCAGGCCTTCGGGAATCGCCCCCACAGCCAGTGCGACGGCGGCGGTGAACATCTGCGCGGGCGCCTGGCCGCGTGCCACGCCGGCGAGGAAAGCCACGGCGGCCAGGGCAAGGATGGCCACCGTCAGGGTCATGCTGAAGCGTGCCAGTTTTTGGGTCAGCGGTGTGGCCACCGGCTGCACCGCACCCATGAGCCGATGGATCTCGCCGAGTTCTGTTTCGCCGCCGATTGCGACGACGACGCCTGCCCCGCTGCCCGCGGTCACCAGGGTGCCGCTGTAGACCATGTTCCGGCGGTCCGCGACGGGGGTGGTCGGGGGCAGTACTACCTCGTCCTTGGCGACGGCGTCGGATTCTCCCGTCAGTGCTGACTCATCCGCGCGCAGGCCGGACAACCTGACCAGCCGGAGGTCCGCCGGCACTTTATCGCCGGCTTCGAGCAGGACGAGGTCGCCGGGCACGAGGTCCTCTGAGGGCACCTCCTGCCTCTGCCCGCCCCTGGTCACCACCGCGCGCGTACGGACGAGGGAGTGGAGCGCGTCCAAGGCTGCCTCGGCCCGCACTTCCTGGACGAAGCCGATCGCCGTGTTCACCAGGACGACGGCGAGGATGACGCCCGAGTCCAGGTACTCGCCCAGGGCGAGAGTGACGGCGGCCGCAGCCAGCAGGACGTAAACCAGCGGGTTGTTGAACTGCCGCGCCAGTTTCCGGAGAATTCCCGCTCCCCGTGAGCGCGGCAGGACATTGGCTCCGAACTGTTCCTGCCGGCGGGCCACCTCCGCGGAAGCGAGCCCCCGCACGTGGTCTGTTTCAAGCAGGAGGACCACCTCGTGCAAGGGAAGGCCGTGGTGGGCCCGGTCAGGCGTACGGTTCGCGGCCGGACCGGACTTTCTGCCGCCGGATCCTGGCTGCCGGGCCTTAGGCATGGGTCTGGCCTTCCTTGCCTACGGGGCCAGCAGCGCGTCGAGGGTGACGAAGCCATACCCCGCGGCTCTGATCCGGTCGATGATCTGCGGCAGGGCATCGGCGTCCAGGGTAGTGCCGTCGTTGGGGTTGGAGCCGATGTGCATCAGGACGATTTCGCCCGGCTGCAGCCCCGCCAGTGTGCGGTCGGCAACAATCTGCGTATTAATCCCGCCGCTGGTGCCTTTCCAGCCGAGGGTGTCCACAGTCCACCGGACTGCAACATAGCCCAGGTCGTTGACAGCCGCAATGGTCCGGGCATCGCGTTCCCCGAAGGGAAAGCGGAACAGCGGCGTCGGGTCGGCGCCGGCGGCCAGGATGGCCTGTTCCGCCCCGCGCACCTGCTGGGTAATCTCAGTGCCGGAGAGGCCGATGAAACCGGGATGGGTCATGGAGTGGTTGGCTACCCGGTGCCCGGCGGAAACGATCTGCCCCGCCCCGCCGGGGTTGGCATCCGCCCAGTTCCCGGTCAGGAAGAACGTGGCGGCAACCCCTTTTGCGGACAGGGTGGAGAGGATTTTCGGCAGCCCCGCAGCGTTGGCTCCCGCGTCGAAAGTCAGCGCCACGACCTGCCCGGCGCCAGGGATGACCGTGAGGTCCTGTTTGCGGAGCGAGGCCGGGAACGGCGCTGCGGGCGGAACCGGACCAGGGCTGGCAACTGGTTCGGACGGCGGGGCAGCAGGGACGGGCGGTACGGTTACCGGCGGCTGGACGGGATTTTGGCCGGCCTCGGGTGTCTCCGTCGAGGCGTCCGCAGGCTGTGCCGCCGGGGGAGACCCGCTCGATGCGTCGGGGCTGGGGGTGGGGCTTGACGCTTCCGGGCTTGCGGAGGGGCCCGCAGAGCCTGAGGGCCCTGCCGCCGGCGGGCCACCCGCCGGCGCCGTCAGCAAGAGGGCCAGGACTATGGCGAGGGCCAGCAGGGCGAGGGCGGCTGCCACGGCCGCCACCCGCCGTCGTCCGCCCTGCAGCACTGTTGTCAACGGTCCGTACCTGCTGCGCGCCAGCCCAAGCCGCCCTGCCTAGGACGACGCCGTGCGGTTTTCCGGTGTGTGGACCACCAGCACGGGACAATGGGCATGGGCCACCAGGGCGGAACTGACTGAGCCCAGCAGCAGCCCGCCAAAGCCGCCGTGGCCGCGCCTCCCCACCACGACCATGTCCGCGTCGCGGCTGGCGTCGATCAGTGATTCCCGCGGATGGCCGCGGACCAGGGTGGAAATGACGTTCGACGGCGTTTCGTCACCGAAGGCGGTTTTGACGGCCTCAGCCAGGATTTCCCCGGCGCGTTCTTCGAAGCCCTCAATGCCCATCATCACGTAGCCCGTGTAGACCTGCGGATAATCCCAGTAGGCGTTGGCCAGGACCTTCGCCCCGAGGGGTACCGCCAGCCGCTGGGCCTGCCGCAGGGCTTCAATGGAAGCCTCCGATCCGTCGACCCCAACAAGTATCCGTGCGAACGGTGCTCCGGAAGTGTTCATCTCAGCTCCTCACGCGGCCAGTGCTGCCACACTGGCAATCGTGTCCCGGCGGGTTCCCGCAAAGGTAGGGCCGAAAGTCACTGCAGGCGGCGGCGCCGAGGAGTGGGAAGGCCCATGCTAATCAGTGTGCCGGCCCTCTTTCAGCCACAACGTATCGCCCTCGACCCGGTCCAGCTCATCCGATGCGAAGTAGGCGTGACCCGCCAACAAGCCGGACCTGTCTACTTTCACATAGCCGATCCGCAGCAGCCTCTCTGCGGCGTGGTGGGGCAGCCTTGACTCCGCGGCAAACCCATCCACCGACGTATTGACGAGGCCCCCCGTTTCAGGGTCGGTCTGGCCGTCAGAGGTCACAGCCTCCGGATCACCCATTTTCAGGTCCTTGACCTTGCCGACCTTCTTCCCGTCCGACGCTACGACGTGCATTCCTTCGCGTACCTGCTCGATGACCGCCATGGCCTTCTCCCTCTTGTCCGCAAGCGCTGATTGCAGAACCAGTTTAGGACGGGCCTGTAGCCAGTCATAGAGGCGAACTTGTAGGCGGTACGACGCTCCCGCAGCATCAAATCAATGCAGGCCATCACCCGAGGGGCGGGCTGCTTCGTGGTACGGCGGTCCCGCCAAGGGCGGCGGTACTTCACGGGCTCCCTGGTCCAACCGGAACGGAGGGTATTCGTCCCGCATCAGGGCCGCGTAGGCCACGACGCGGTAGATCCATCGGTTGATGCCGAGTATCAGGTCGAACAGCGGAGGCTGGTAGCGGCCGGTAAAGAGCAGGGCCACTACTGCAACCAGGACCAGCAGGCCCAGCAGCGACAGGCCTACGCTCCGTTGATAGGTGGTTCCCACATCATCGGTCTCCGCCTGCCAGGTCCAGGTGGGGCCGGAGAAGGCTGCAACGATGAGCAGATGCGGGATGGCGAGGAGCCACGACTTGACCAGGACCAGCCCGCGGGAGAGGCGTTCCGGGTAGTCCACCTCGAAGTCGGCCGGATAATTGGTGCGTGCCAGGGTGAACGGCGGGTAGAGGTCCGTTCCTGCAGCGGCGTAAGCATAAAAAGCCACCCTCCAGTTCCAGCGCAGGACGCCCACGTTGAAGTCAAACAGGGACCGGGGATAGCGGCCGGTAAACAGGATCGCGAACCAGGCCACGATCGTGGTCACGACCAACGCAAACCACAGGAAAAACAGCACGACGAAATGCGGGATGGCAAGGAACCACTTGACCAGCCACATTGCCCGCGACAAGGCCGGGTCAAGGTCGCCGAAGAGCCGGGCCGGGTAGGGTGCACGGTCGGCCCGGTCGCCTTGACCGGGCTGTTGCAGGGGCGGGGTTACCGGTGAGCCGGGATTTCCGGGGTCTCCCGCCGTGCCCGGCGCTCCGCCCGCATATCCGGGTGGTGGCGCATATCCGGGGGGCGGCGCATATCCGGGGGATGGGCCGGATGGCTGCGCGGGAGAACCGCCGGAATGCGGTCCTGTGTGCCGGCCAAGCCCGACGGCTCCCAGGATTAGCAAGGGAATCCCGATTGCCAGCGCAACGGCACCTCCCACCAGCAGCCCGGTTGCCGCCGGCCGGATCAGGTCGGAGCGAAAGCCGGCCTGCACTTCGGCATTGATCCCGGGGCTGGCATCGGCGTTCATGATGACGATGGCCCAATTGCCGGCGGCAAGTTGCCACGTGAGATCCTGTTGGCCGGGCCCGGAGGCGGAGGCGCTCCAGAATGTTTGTTCTCCCGGGGGTTCGGGGGTGCTGGTGCCGGGAATGTCGCGGAATTCGGCCCGGAAGGGCCGGCTGTCGACTTTGAGCAGCTCCGAGCGATGGACGCCCGAGAGGTATTGCTCGACGTCGGCCTGCGGGGCGACGCCTATGAAGATTTCCTTGGCGGGGTCCAGGGAAGAGGCACGCAGCCTGAGCGTACCGACGTCGAAAGGAAGACGTGGCGGAACGCCCTCTCCTACCGCATCGAGCCTGGGCGAGGTCAGTGCATGGGATCCAACGGAAAGGCGTTCCGTGCGTGTGGTGAGGTATCCGTCGCCCTGGGCGGATCCAACCACTGATGCCACGGCTCCTGCGGCCAGGACGGCGGCCCCCACGATGGAGATGAGGATCCCGAGGATGAGCATGGCTACTGCAGCGGTCTTTTTCATGATGCCAACCCGGAACGTAGGGAATGGGACAGATTGTGCGGGGGCGCGGGAAGCCGGCACCGCCTAGGTTTTGTTCTTGATTGCCTGGATCCGGGTAATCACGGTGGGACACGGCAGGTGCTTGAGGACGCCATGGGCTGTGGAACCGAGAAGAAGCCGTTTGATTCCGCCCCTCCCACGGCTGCCCACTACGAGCATTCTGGCCCCGGAAGCAGCATCAACCAACGATTCCACCGGTCCCCTCTCGGTCTCCAGCACCCGGTTCACGCGCAGGCTTGGATAGTCCTCATTGAGCCCTGCCACTGTTTCGGACAGGACGATGCGTTCTTCCTCGGTGAAAAGGTCGGCCAGGCTGGTGGTCAGCAGGCCCGCATCGGTAACACGGTCCGGCGCATTGATGGCATAGACCACAGTGAGGTCGTCCCCCTCCCGGTCAGCCTCGGCGGCGGCGAAGGCCACAGCCTGGGTGGCTTCCCTGGAGCCGTCGACGCCCACCACCACGCCGGACCGGCCCCCGAGCTCCCGGGTACCCACCACGGCAACGGGAACCTTTGAAGAAGCCGCAACCTGCAGCGCCCGGTCTGCAAGGGATCCGCCGGGGTGGCCGGTGCCCGAGCCTACAACCACCATGGATGCTTTGCCGGAGTACTTCGCCAGCGAGCCGCCCACGCTTCCGGTGAGGAGCCGGGTGGTAACGCTGATGGGGAAGGTTCCCCGGATACGTCCGGCGGCAGTCTGCAGGAGCTTGTCGCCCGCCTCCTCGAGAACGCCGATCCACGGATACGGTTCAGCAATCCACCGGTCGTCCACGACGTGGAGGATCACCAGCGGCAGGCCCGAGCGTTCAGCCCGCCGGGCAGCCCAGAGCACAGCCGCCTGGCTCTGCGGGGAGTCGTTGGTGGCCACTGCGATGGGTTTACGGGTTGTCATGGCCGGGCTTCCTGTTTTCTTCTGGGGCGGGGTCCAGTTCAAGACTTGCCCGGTGCCTGCAGGAGGTATAGGGCCAAAGGTCATGGCACATCGTGCCGGAGGAAGTTAGCGCGGCCCCTGTTTCATCAGTACGCTTACTATTGTTCGCTTTACCTGTCCAAGTGACATTGGCTGTTCGAGAGAAAGGCATCACCATGACGGAACAGAACCTCCCCGACGACCTTGAGGTTGTCCAGGATGACGACGTGCTCCTTGATGAGACCCCCGGTGCGGCTGCCTCATTTGAACTTGACCCTGTGAGAGGCGAACCGGACAGCTATCCGGGAGCAGCCGAAAACAATCCGGATCGCTGGCAGGAGGACCCGCTACTCCAGGATGAAGAGGTCTCCGGGGAGGAAGAGGACTTCATCAGCGACCGGGCTTTCCGCGACGGATCAGCCCAGGCACGTAACGCAGCCGATGAATCCCAGGAGGCTCCCATCGCGCCCACTTTGGGTGAAGCCGTGGCCGATGTCGACTTCGGCGAGCATCCGGACGGGCCAGAGGCCGAGGGCAGTGACGACACGGAAAACTTTGGCGGGTCCCCGCTCAGCGAGTTCGAGCCTGACGATCTGGAGCGCTGAGGGGCTGCGGCTGTCCTGACCCGACCAGTCATCCTGGGGACGAAAGACTCTGGCACCGCACATGGGCCGGATGGATCATCGAAAAGGGAGCAGTGGCGGGGCCCCACGAGGGGAGGATGCAGGGATGATGTGGTGGGACGGGAACATGGGAGCCTGGGGCTACATCCTGATGGTGGTGAGTTTCATCCTCTTCTGGGGTGCCATCATCGCCGCCATCGTGGTTTTTGCCCGCTCGATGTCAGGCGGCAACCGCAGGGACGGCGGAGGCCACAGTACCGGCAGTGCGGAGCAGGTGCTGGCCGAACGGTTTGCCCGCGGTGAAATAGACGAGACGGAATACTCGGCCCGCCTCACCGCCCTCCGTCGCGCCCGCGGGGCCTGACCCGCCGCCGTGCCGGCTCTTCCAAGGCCGGATCGCATGGATGTGCGGCTCATAGCCCGGGTGCTCGTTCTTCGGGCGGCCTTGAACCGGCGGGACCGCTGGAGCCCTGCCCGGATTGCTGCCCACCAGGAACGTGCCCTACATGGATTGCGGACGGCAGCCTATGCCGGGTCTGAGTTCTACCGGCGCCGCCATTCAGGGCTCTACGGGGCTCCCCTTGCCCAGTTGCCGCCCGTGACCAAGGCCGATCTCATGGGCCACTTCGACGAGGTCCTTACTACGCGCGACCTGAGCCTGGCCGACCTGGAACAACGTCTCCGGACCCTCGCGGCCGAGGACGGTAATCCCGGCTTGCCGTGGAGGGGGCGCTGGTGGGCTGCGGCGACAGCCGGGACCGCCGGTCCGCGCGGAACCTTCGTGTGGAGCCGGCCGGAATGGGCACATGTGCTGGCCTCGTATGCCCGCGCCAACGACTGGGCTGGAATAGCGGCCGGCCTCAGCCGGCCGCTTAAAATGGCGCTGGTAAGCTCGCGCGTCCCCACCCACCAGTCCGCCGTCGTGGGCGCTTCGCTGCATTCGGGGCTTGTCCCCACGCTCCGGCTGGACGTGACCGCACCCATGCAGGAAACAGTGGCGGCGCTGAACGGGTTCCAGCCCCGGGTCCTGGTGGGTTACGCTTCCGTGCTTCGGCCACTGGCGGCCGAACAGCTGGCCGGGCGCCTGAAAATCTCGCCGCAGGCAGTGATGTCGGCCTCGGAGGTGCTCACCCCGCCGGCCGCCCGGGAACTGGAGAGGGCATGGGGGAGCGCGCCGTTCGATGTCTACGCCGCCACGGAGACGGCCGGCATCGCTTCACCGTGCGTCCACCGGAACCGGCATGTCTACGAGGACCTGCTCATCGTCGAACCAGTGGACAAGGAGGGGGTCCCGGTACCGCCCGGGTCAACGGGCGCGAAGCTTTTGGTCACGGTCCTGTTCTCGCGGACGTTGCCGCTGATCCGCTACGAACTGTCGGACAGCGTGACGTTGGGGCAGCGCGGTTGCCCCTGTGGCCGCTCGTTCATCCGCATGGAGGATATCGAAGGCAGGTTGGAGGATGTGCTTGAGCTGCCAGGCAAGGCAGGCCTTGTGAGCGTCCACCCCATCGTGTTCCATCACGTCCTGGACCAGGCTGCCGCCGCCGGCTGGCAGGTGGTCCAGGAACCCATGGGACTGCGGGTCCTCGTCGCAGGACTGGCGCCGGGAAGCACAACCTCCGGAATACAGGCCTCGGTGGCCGAAGCCCTCGCAGCTGCCGGCGTCGCGCGAACCCCGGTCTCCGTGTCCGTGGTGGACCGGCTGGAACGGACACCCTTGGGTAAGGCGCCCTTCGTTCGCCGGCTCAAGCCGTGAGCCGCCGGAACGGACCTGGCCGTTTCCGGCGAACTGTTCCGTGATGGCTTCCCTTACCGGAAGTCGGCCAGCCAGCAGGACGGAACGTGGCTCCTGCGCTGATCAAGCCAGATTCCGGGGAACTTCCGCTGTTTCCCCTAGCTGCAGGCAAACTACGCTAAAATCGTAAGCAGGCTGATGAATATCGGTTGGCAGGATCAATACTGAAGGAGTTTCACATGAACTTGGGAAGCATGATCAGGAATGCCGCTGGACGATTCTCCGGCAGGGCCGGCACCGCCGGAACAACGCGACGGACCGGACTGAACGCCACGGGGCGGGCACCCGGCACACCGGGCGCCCCAGGAGCCCGGACCGGTGGTTTGGCCGGCAAAATCATGGGAATGCTCCGGCGGCGCTAGGCCGTCCCGGCAGCCACAAAAGCAGGTCCCGGACTCTTCCGGAGCCTGCTTTTTGGCACCCATCGCCATGCGTGAGCTCACCATCCTCGGCACGGCCTCGCAAGTCCCCACCCGGACCAGGAACCACAACGGCTACCTGCTGCGCTGGGACGGCGAGGGCTTCCTCTTCGACCCCGGCGAGGGAACACAGCGCCAAATGATCCACGCAGGGGTCACCGCGAGCCAGATCACCCATATCTGCCTCACCCACGTACACGGAGACCACTGTTTCGGGTTGCCGGGGGTGTTGTCGCGCATGGCCCTCGACGCCGTGGCGCACCCGGTGCACCTTCACTACCCGGCATCCGGGGAGGATGTGGTGCGCGCCCTCGTGTCCGTCAGCTCGCCGGGGATCGATCTCAGGCTTCGCCCTCACGGCGGAAGCGGTGCGGTGGCCGAGGGCCTGGACGTCCGGCCACTGAAGCACCGCATTGAAACCTACGGCTACCGGCTGGTGGAACCGGACGGCCGCACCCTGCTGCCTGAGCGCCTGGCCGCAGCGGGTATATCGGGCCCATCGATCGGGCGCCTGCAGCATGATGGCAGCCTGGCCGGCGTCCGCCTCGATGACGTCAGCATTCCGCGGCCGGGCCAGCGCTTTGCTTTCGTGATGGACACGGCGCCCTGCCAGGGCGCTGAAGAGTTGGCCGACGGCGTCGACCTCCTCGTCGCGGAGTCCACCTTCAGCGATGACGACGCCGGCCTGGCGCGCCAGTACCGCCACCTCACCGCCGGGCAGGCAGGGGAACTGGCTGCGAGGGCAGGCGCCGGAACCCTCGTGCTGACGCACTTCTCCTCACGGTACGGCGACGACGCCGCGGCGCTGGCGCTCCAGGCCAGGGCCCGCGCGGCGGATACTGACGTCATCGCTGCACAGGACCTGCAGCGCGTCCCCCTGCCCCAGCGGCGCCGCTGGCCCCGGCTTGGCGTGACCGCACCAGGACGGTCCGCTGCACCAGAACGGTCCACTCCGCCAGGCCAGGCCAGCCATCGAGCCACGGAGGTAACCGGTGAGCTCATCAACCGCCGGACTAGCGACGGCGATAGGGTTAAACCATGACTGCTGCAGCAGAAACAACCGCCGTCTTCGAGGGCCGCTTTGCCCGTGAACTAGCGGAGCTGGCCGTTCCATGGCAGGCGGAGGAAGCGCCGGATCCTGAGCTTCTGGTACTTAACGACGCACTGGCGAACGAGCTGGGGCTGACACCCGACTACCTGCGGACGCCGGAAGGCGTGCGCCTCCTGCTGGGTAACTACCTCCCCCCGGGTGCAACCCCCGTAGCCCAGGCGTACGCCGGGCACCAGTTCGGCGGCTACTCACCGCTGCTCGGCGACGGCCGCGCGCTGCTGCTGGGCGAAATACTTGCCGACGGAGGGCGCTTGCGGGATGTGCACCTGAAGGGTTCCGGCCGTACACCTTTCGCCCGTGCCGGCGACGGCCGGGCCGTCATCGGCCCCATGCTGCGGGAGTACCTTGTGAGTGAGGCCATGCATGCCCTGAACATTCCCACCACGCGGGCCCTTGCCGTCGTAGCCACCGGGCGGCCGGTGCGCCGGGACACGATGCTGCCGGGTGCCGTCCTGGCCCGGGTGGCCAGCAGCCACCTGCGCGTGGGCAGCTTCCAGTACGCCCGGGCCACGGAGAACATGGACCTGCTGCGCCGCTTGGCGGACCACGCCATCAACAGGCACTACCCGGCGGCAGCCCGGTCCGAACACCCCTACCTGGCGCTGTTTGAAGCAGTGGTGGCTGCCCAGGCAGAGCTCGTGGCCAAGTGGATGCTAGTGGGTTTTGTGCACGGGGTCATGAACACGGACAACATGACCATCTCCGGGGAAACCATCGACTACGGGCCCTGCGCATTCATGGACGCGTTTGATCCCGCCGCCGTGTACAGCTCCATCGATGTAGGCGGCCGCTACGCCTACGCGAACCAGCCCGTGGTTGCCGAGTGGAACCTGGCCCGGCTCGCTGAGGCCATGCTGCCGCTCTTCAACGAAGACCAGGAGCAGGCTGTCGGCCCCGCCGTGGAGGCACTCGGCACATTCCGCGGCCGGTACAGTGACGCCTGGTTTGGGGGCATGAAGGCCAAGCTCGGTGTGGCGGCCAGCCCGGAACATGACGAAGCGTCGGACCTCGTGGATGGCGTGATCGGCCTGCTGAAGGACGGACCCGTTGACTACACGCAATTCTTCCGGAGCCTTGGCCAGGCCGCCCGGGGCAACTCCGGGCCTGCCCGCGGTATGGTGCTGGACCTCCGGGCTTTCGATGCCTGGGCTGAACGCTGGGCCGCGCTGAAGCCCGACGCTGAACTCATGGACAGCGTGAACCCCGCGTACATTCCCAGGAACCACCTTGTGGAGGAAGCACTGGCTGCGGCTACCGCGGGTGATCTTGACGCGTTTCACCGGCTCCTCGAGGTTGTCAGGTCCCCGTGCCAGGAGCGCCAGGGGCTGGAACGCTACACGGAGGGACCGCCGGAGGACTTCGGCAAATACCGGACCTTCTGCGGCACATAGCTGTCATTCCAGCGGGAACAGGGGAAGCCCGGAGGACCAGGACCGTTGGGAACGTGGAAGGGGCGGCAGCCGGTAAAACCGGCTGCCGCCCCTTCCGCGGGGTGGGCCCGCCCGCTAAGAGCGGCCTATCCCGTTGCCGCTGGCTAGGCCACGCGGACGAAGGAAGCGCCGCTCAGCCAGCTGATGGAGTGCACGGCAGTCTGGTTGCCGTTCACGCCGCCGCTGACAACCTGGCCGTCACCGGCGTAAACGCCCACGTGGCCGGCGGTGATCACGAGGTCACCGGGAGCAGGGGAGCTTACGGTGGAGCCGTACTGGTAGAACTGGGTGGGAGCCAGGTCGCCCACGGACATGCCAACAGACCGCAAGGCCTTTTCCACCATGGCGGTGCAGTCCTGGATCTGGCCCACCTGGCCATAGGCGTTAGCCAGGATGGCTGCCCCCGTACCCGTGCCGGTGCTGGCGGAGGCGTAGGACAGGTTCATCCCGGTGTTGGCCGGCGTGGTGGCGGCAGCGGTCTGGACAGGTGCCGGTGCCGGCGCGGCGGAGGGAACTGCCGGGGCGTAGCCTGCAGCCGGGATCTGAATCTGGTCGCCCGGGTAGATGACCGCGGAGATCGCCAGGCCGTTGGCAGCCAGGACATCGTTCAGGGCTACGCCGTGGGCGGCCGAGATGGCGCCCAGCGTGTCGCCGGATACAACCGTATGGACGGTGCCCGCGGCCGCGGCGGGGGCTGCAACTGCTGCGGCCGGGGCGGCGGAGGCCTGGACGTTAGCGGTCTCGGTGGTGTCCGGCCCTGTCACACCGGCGTGCGCCGGGGCTCCGACGCCGAAGGCAATGCCGGATGCGGCTGCGACGGCGAGTGCCGGACGGCCCAGGGTCCTGGCCTGGGACTTGGCCGAAACAGCCAGCCCATCCAGGATGATGGAACGGGCCGGAGTTGCGCGGTGACGGGCGGTGGTGGAATTTTTTGACACGGTTGATCGCCTCTCCCATGCCTGCGGGGTGAGCTGTCGGGTTCGGGCTGGAGATGCCCGGCCGGAAGCAACTCCGAACGGAACGGAGGCGCTAGCGACTTAACCCCAAGGCCTCTTGAGAGGCCGTGGAAACTTGGTTCCCCCGTCCCTGCCAGCTGGAAGCGATTGGTTCCCGGATCAGCGGCAGGGCTCGGCAAGCTGAGGGGAATGTCCCGTCTGGGAGGGACACCTGAAGACCATAACCCGCTCCGGCACCAATTGTCACATTTGGGTAACATGCGAGGTTCTCCTCTCGCTTTACGCAAACGATTCGACTCTTTTTCGCCGGGGTGCTGACCTCGGAAGATACCTCCGTCGGGACGGTTGAAGATGGGAAGCGTCACGAAGTCATAAACGGCGAGGTTTGTGCGGGTGTGCACGGCCTCGATTCGGCCTTGACCATTCCGCCGACAATCAGGCTTTCCGTGTTGAAATTCGAGGGCCTGTTTCTGCTGTATAACGATGCAGGCCCCTCATCCTTAAAGTGAAGGTTGAAGCCGGTAAGCTTCCGAGCTATGGCCCGTTTCGCTGCAAATGTCCGCCACCGCCTGCCCGGGATACTGCTGGCCGCTGCCCTCGCCGGCAGTGTGTGGCTGCCTCCGGCCGGGGCGGCCGAAAGCGTTCCGCCTGGCGGCTACCCTTCGTGGGAGGACGTGGAGCGGGCCAAGCTGACCGAGGCCGGCACGGCCAAAGAGATCACGTTGATCGCAGGCCTTTTGGACGGGCTGCAATCGCAGTCGGAGGCCTTGGGCAACGCCGCGGTGGCGTCCGCCGCTGAGTCTGCAGCGGCAGATGCCGCGTTGGCAGCATCCACTGCAAAGGTAGAGTCGCTGGCGGAACGAGCCGGGACGGCCAAGGCCGAACTCATCCGCCACAGGAAGGACATCGGAGCGCTGGCCGCCCAGTCCTACAAAACGGGCGGTACGAACATGGGGTTCTTCGTGGCGTTGGACGCGATCGAGAACAACAACGTCCACGGGCTCAACGTGGTGCACCTGGTGGGCGGCAAAACGGCGGGCCTTGTGGACAAAGCCGCCGCCGCGGGGAAAATCACGGCTTCACTGGCTGATCAGGAGAAATCCGCCCGGACCGAGCGCGAACGGCTGTCCCGCGAGGCGGCGGAAAAGCTTGCAGCGGCCCGATCGGCCCAGGAAGCCATGGCGCGCCAGCTTACGGAAGAACGGCAGCGCAGCCGGGAGCTGACCGGGCAGTTGGCGTCCCTGAAGGGCACGACGGCGGCGGTTGAGGGCGAATTCCGGCGTGGACAGGCGGCACTGGCCGCTTATGAAGCAGCGCAGGAGGCGAAACGGGCCGCGGCCGGGGAGGAAGCCCGACGACGTGCGGCCGCAGCGGCAGCGGCGGCAAAGGTGCAGCCCCCTGCTGTTCCCGCCCCCATGCGTCCGGCTCCCGCCGATCCGGCACCTGAGAATCCTCCAGCCGGCAACCCTGTGCCGGCAAATCCTGCTCCGCCTGTCCCCGCCCCGGCGCCTGCCGCACCGCCCAGCCCGCCCGCCGTCGTCGTTCCCTCTGCTCCTGCGGGTGCGGTCAACGATCCTGCCGGTGCCAAGAGCTACGCCTCGGGCAGGCTGGGGGCCTACGGGTGGGGATCGGACCAGTTCCTCTGCCTCGCCCAGCTTTGGACCAAGGAATCGAACTGGCTGACCACGGCCACCAACCCGTATTCCGGTGCCTACGGCATTCCGCAGGCACTTCCGCCGGGCAAGTATTCCAGCGCGGGCAGCGACTGGCTGACCAACTACCGGACGCAGATCGAGTGGGGCCTTGGCTACATCCGTGAGCGGTATGGCTCACCATGCTCGGCATGGAACCACTCCGTGGCCAGGAATTGGTACTGACACCGCGTTAGGCTTTTCCCATGCCTGATGTGGAAAGGTTCCGCATCCTCCTCGAGGAGGAGCGGAAGCGGAAGCTGGCACTGCTCCCCGCGCTCCGCGCCGACATTGCCTCGGCAAACTCCGCGCGCCAGGATTCGAACGTCGACGACGAACACGATCCGGAGGGTTCCACCATTGCGTTCGAGCTGTCCCAGGCAGCTGCCCTGCTCAAGCAAAGCACCGCCGGCCTTGACCAGGTGGATGCCGCACTGGCCCGGATCGCTGCCGGCACGTACGGCATCTGCGCGGTCTGCGGGGAATCCATAGCGGAGGGAAGGCTGGAGGCCAGGCCCTGGACGCCGTTCTGCATCCGGCACGCGTCCGCTGGACGTGGCCGATGAACGGCGGGCCCGACTATGTGGCAGCGGCCGCGGCGTTCATCGACCGCACCCTGCAGAATGAGGGCGCCTGGTACCGCGCGGACGACGTCGAGTCCCGGCTGGGCGGGGTGCTTGCCTCCTACGGCTCCTCGGTGGGCGCCGTCCGTGGAACGGTCCGGGACGCCCTGAGGAAGTTCAAGGACCTGGACCACGATGCCGTGGTCCTGCTGGCGTCCGGGCTGTGGGCCCAACCGAAACCCGGTGGCAGGCCGGTTTTTGAGCGCCGACAGGCCGCCGTGGTGCTGCTTCAGTCAAGGGCCAGTCTCCTGCTGCACTCGGACCTGACCCGGATCGAGGGCTTCCTTCGTTCCGCGGGAAGCCGCGAGTTGGTGGAGCCCCTGCTGTCCGACGTAGTGTTGCCGCTACTGGCTGGACTGGCAGGACGCGACCGGCAGCGCGCAGGTGTTGTCCTTGCCAGGTGGAGCCAGGACCCGGACGGGCGGCTGCGCAGGGCTGCGGCCTTCATCGAGCAGCAGTCCGGCCCTGAGACCCCGCACAAAGGAGACAGCTATGAACGATCCCTATGACCTGGACCGCTTCGTGTCAGCCCAGGACAGCGGCGCAGGGGAGGGCGGGACCTTCGGACAGGCCTTGGCTGAGCTGCAGCTCGGCAACAAGACCGGCCACTGGATGTGGTTCATCTTCCCGCAGCTCGCCGGCCTGGGGCAAAGCCCCACCTCCCGGAAATACGCCATCACTTCGCTTGCCGAAGCCCGGGCGTACCTCGAGCACGAGGTCCTCGGCCCGCGGCTCCTCGAGTGCGCCCAGGCGCTCACCAACCACGCCGGGCGCACTGCAGAGGACATCCTGGGCGGCATCGATGCCCGGAAGCTGCACTCGTCCATGACCCTGTTCCTCCGCGCCGCGCCCGGCGAAACGGTGTTCAAGACAGTCCTTGCCCAGTTCTTTGACGGCCAGCCGGACGAGGCCACCGACGCGCTGCTCGCGGAGCAGGACCAGGACTGAAAAGCTAAGCATCTTTGCTGTTCCAACACAGGCAGTTATGCGGGCGCCGTCAACCCCGTCCCTTCCAGCCTCCCGTCAGCCGCGGGGAACCTCCACCAGGCGGACGTCGGCCAGCCGGCCGGCGTCCACGACGGCGGTCATGTAGGTGCACACAGGCTGGCGGCGGCGGTCGGTGGGTGAACCCGGGTTGAGCAGCCGCAGCCCGCGCGGGGTGGTGGTGTCCCACGGAATGTGGCTATGGCCGAAGACCAGGACGTCCGCCTCCGGATACAGCGCTTCGCAGCGTGCCTCGCGTCCCTTTGCCTGGCCGGTTTCGTGGACCATCGCAAAGCGGACGCCCTCAAGGGTGGCCGTGGCAATTTCCGGCAACCGCCGGCGCAGCTCCGGCCCGTCGTTGTTTCCGTAGACGCCCAGCAGCGAGCGGCTCCGCTCTTCGAATTCCGCCAAGAGGGACGCCTCCACCCAGTCCCCGGCGTGAAAGACCAGGTCGGCGTTTTCGACGGCGGACCACACCTGTGCGGGGAGCGCCCTGGCGCGCTTCGGGACATGGGTATCGGCGACCAGCACCAGATTCAAAGGCATGGCCAAAATCCTGCCATGGCACGGCCTTTTCCCCACCTCGCTTCCATGCCCCCATTTCCCTCCGCACTTTCTCCTTCGCCCTTTCCCCGCTGCGGAGGCAGTCGTACTCTTGGGCTTGGAGGTGATTGCCATGGAGGCAACGCAAGGCGACCGCATCATCGTCCATGGAAGGACCGTTGGGGCCACAGACCGGCATGGAGTGATTCTGGAGGTGCGGGGCCAGGGCGGGACGCCGCCCTACCTGGTCCGCTTTGATGACGGACACGAAACCATCATGTATCCCGGCGGTGATTTCGCCGTCGAACGCGGCCACGCGAACCAGGCCTGACTGACGGAACGGCCAGGCAGGTGCACCGATCCATGGCACCTGCCAGACTGGAGCGATGGATCACTTGTCGGCTTCCACCGCGTCCACAGCCCCACCCGTCCGCACCGGTCCCCGGGACCCCGGCGACGCCTGGGTCGAAGGGGACCGGGGCCGCTACTGGGGGCGGTTCGGTGCAGCCGGAGTGCTGGCCTACGATCCGGAAAAAGGCGTGCTGCTGCAGCACCGGGCTGTCTGGAGCCATAACGGGGGGACATGGGGCCTGCCCGGCGGGGCCCTCCATCATGGCGAGGAGCCCATCACGGGCGCGCTCCGGGAAGCCTTCGAGGAAGCGGCCGTCCCCGCCGGCAACGTGGAGCTGCTCTTCACGTCCCTGTTTGACGTGGGCTACTGGTCCTACACCACGGTGGTGGTCCTGGTCAGGGAGCCCTTTGATCCGGTGATCAGTGATCCCGAAAGCCTCGAACTGCGGTGGGTGCCGATGGCCGATGTGGCCTGCCTGGAACTGCACCCGGGATTCGCGGCATCGTGGCCCGCCCTGCGTGAACGGCTTGGGCCTAGTAGTCCGGACCGTACTCGGCGGTGACCAGGATCGGGAGGTGGTCCGAGTTCCCGCGTGGAAGCGTTTCGACGCTTTCGATGTCCAGGCCCAGTGACGTTGCAAAATCGAAATGGCCCTTAAACACCTTGTACCGGGTGTAGGTGCGCCTGTTGCTGAGCGACAGGGCATAGCCGGAATTCTTCATGTGCATGTCCAGGTTCTTGGTGAAGAACGGATAGTTGAAGTCGCCCACCATCAGGGTCATCAGGCCTTTGCCCATGCTGAGCAGCTCGGCGTGGGCGGCATGGATCTGCTTCCGCCGCAGCGAGTTCGACGCCGTGAGGGGCGCGGCGTGGAAGGAGCCGATGACCAGCTCATGCTGGGTCTCATTGTCCATCACCCGGGTGCCGATCAGCCGCTCATGGGCCGGGGCCAGGACCCGGTCATGCATTGATTTCTTGAGTGCGAAGGACTGGGTGTCCAAAGCGGTGAAGCGGCTCATCCGGTAATAGATGGCCAGCCCCAGCCGGTTGCCCTTGGTGGCATCCGCGAGGTGCAGCGGCCCAAGCGTTTCGGGGAGGTCGCTGGAATCCACCTCCTGGAGGCAGAGCGCATCAATATCATGGTTCCGCGCCAGGGCGAGGAGTTCACCGCTAGCCTTGTGCTTGCGGAGGTTGTAGCTGATGACACGCATGGAACACCTCTTCCGAGGGTTGCTGACAGGACCAGTTCCTGAGTCTAGTCGGATGACTCCTGTCAGGCTCCAACATTTCGCCGCGTCCGGCCAAGTCCCCCTCGGCTGACCGCCTCTGCCAGCCACCTGGCGGATGGCAGATAGGGTTAAGGCCAATTCACTGAGTATCACCGGAGGGGCCCGCTTTGACCGCAGATTTGCCTGAACTGGCCGAGGGAAGCTTCTACTACCTGAACCTGGGCGGGGGACGTTTCCGTTCCACCATCCATGCCCAGGGCGCCTGGAACGTGCACGAGCAACACATGGCGCCCGCGTCGGGCCTGATGGCGGACAGCCTGGAACGGCATGAGCCGCGGGCGGACATGCGGATGGCGCGGATCAGCTACGAGATCCTGGGCCTTATTCCGGGCGGCGCCTTCCATATCGAAACCACTACCCTCCGGCCCGGGAAGACCATCGAACTCCTGCAGGCGGAACTGGTGGCCGGCGGGCGGACTGCCATTCGCGCCACTGCCTGGCGGCTGGTCACCAGCGATACCACCGAAGTGGCCGCCATCGAGGACAGCCCGATTCCCGGACCGGAGGACTGCAAGCCGTACGATGGCGCATCCGTCTGGCCGGGCGGCTACATCCGCTCCCTTGAAATGAGGGTGGCGGAAGGGCACCGGCCGGGCGCCGGAAAGGTCTGGCTCCGGACAGGCCACCCCTTGACGGACCGTGGCGACAGCGGCGACCTTGCCCGGCTCATGGGGCTGGTGGACACCGCCAACGGTATTGCGGCCAGGGTCCCCCCGGGCAAGGACAGTTATGCCTTTCCCAACCTGGACCTGCAGGTCCACATGTACCGCAGCCCCGAGGGGGAGTGGCTGGGCCTGGACAATGCTGTGTCGTTCGGCGGAGACGGGATTGGCCTGACATCCACCGTGCTGCACGACCTCCAGGGTCCGTTCGGGCGTGCCGAGCAGATCCTCACTATCCGCAGAACCTGACATTGCCCTCAGATTCGCCCGCGGGAAGCGAAGCCTCGCGTGGTTGAAATCTGCCCTGCCCCTAGATCCCGCCCTGTGTCGTTGAGTATCGTTGTATATCGTTCAAGATTCACAAGGGAGAACATCATGCGTGGTTCATATCCGTCCGGCGGATTCGGCGGGACCAACATCGATGGCATGTGGCAGGCCGTCGAGGAGCTGCGGTCCCGGTTTGAAAAGCGCGCAGGAACCCGCGCCGGCAAGGGCGAGGTCCGTGCAGCCGTGCTGGCCCTCTTGGCGGAGCGGCCAATGCACGGCTACCAGATCATCCGCGAGATCGAGGAGCGCAGCAACGGCAGCTGGAAGCCAAGCGCCGGCTCCGTCTACCCCACACTGCAGCTGCTCGCGGACGAGGGCACCATCCGTGCGGAGGAGTCCAACAGCCGCAAGATCTATTCGCTGACAGAGGCAGGCCGTGAGGAAGTGGCGAACGACCATGCCGCGGCGGCCCCCT
This sequence comes from Arthrobacter sp. AB6, assembly GCF_031844545.1. Taxonomy (NCBI): domain Bacteria; kingdom Bacillati; phylum Actinomycetota; class Actinomycetes; order Micrococcales; family Micrococcaceae; genus Arthrobacter; species Arthrobacter sp. AB6. The sequence continues at coordinate 15,165 of NZ_JAUZVL010000002.1, read as the reverse complement.
GGGAATCAGCAGGTTCCCAGGCCGGCGGGTTTACGGCCCTGCCCAAGGCCGGTGTGGAACTAGCGCAGGCTGCGGCCCAGGTTGGCCGCACGGGTTCACCGGAGCAGGTGCGGCAGGCCGTGGCAGTGCTCGACGAGGCGCGGCGCCGGATCTACTCGATCCTCGCCCAGGACTGACGCGGGTGGCGTTCGTCCGCCGGGACCGCCCCGCCCCGGTACCCGGCGCCGGAGACACCCGTGCCCGCTACCGCCGCATCCTTCGCTTTGCCGCGTGGAACCTGGCCGTGACGTGGTGGTTTGAGCTGTTCCTCCCGCGGATCGGACTTGCCCGCATCGCCAGGCGGACACGTTCGAAGAGGATGCAGGGCTTCGCCCGGAACTTCCACCTGATGGCAGTGGAACTGGGCGGCCTGATGATCAAGGTGGGGCAGTTCCTGTCCTCCAGGCTCGACGTCCTTCCGCCCGAGATCACCAGGGAGCTGGAGGGGCTGCAGGACGAAGTCCCCCCGGTTCCGTTTCCCGCGATCCGCGCCCTTGCGGAGGAGGAACTGGGCGCCCGGCTTGAGCAGGTGTTCGCCTTCGTCGAGGAGGTACCGGTCGCCGCCGCCTCGCTGGGGCAGGCGCACCGTGCCCGCCTTCTGCCCGCCGACGCGGCCGACACCGGGCTCGCCAATGTTGTGCTGAAGGTGCAGCGCCCGGGCATTGACAGGATTGTCGACGTCGACCTGGCGGCCCTGCGCAAGGTGGGAGGATGGCTCAGCCGCATCCGCCTGGTTTCCAGCCGTGCGGACGTCCCGGCCCTGGTCGAGGAGTTCGCGCAGACGAGTTTCGAGGAGATCGACTACCTGCACGAGGCGGCAAATGCCGAGCGCTTCGAGGCCGGGTTTGCACATGATGACAGGGTCAGCGTGCCCCGCGTCGCGTGGGAGCGGACCACCCGGCGCCTCCTTACCCTTGAAGATGTCACGGCCGTCAAGATCACGGAGGCCGCAGCCCTTCGCGCCGCCGGCATCGATCCGGCCGAAGTGGCCCCGGTGTTCGCGTCCGTTATGTTCGACCAGTTGTTCACCACCGGCTTTTTCCACGCGGATCCGCACCCGGGGAACATTTTTGTCACTCCTGATTCCGCCGGCTCAGGGGGACATCCGTGGAAACTGACGTTCATCGACTTCGGCATGATGGGCGAGGTCACCGACTCCACGCGCAGCGGTCTAAGGAAGCTGCTGATTGCGGCCGCGGCGCGTGACGGCAAGGGGCTGGTGGCGGCGATCAACGACGTCGGCGTGCTGGCGCCGTCGGCGGACATCGTGGAGCTGGAAAGGGCCATGACGCACCTTTTCGCCCGCTTCGGGGGGATGGGGTTTGCCGAGCTCCGTGAAGTGGATCCCAAGGAATTCCGCGATTTCGCCGTGGAGTTCGGTGACGTTATCCGCTCTTTGCCGTTCCAGTTCCCGGAGAACTTCCTGCTGATCATCCGGGCGATGTCTCTGACGTCCGGCGTCTGCAGCTCGCTTGATGAACGCTTCAACCTGTGGGACTCGGTGGAACCGTATGCTGCCCGGCTGTTGCGCGACGAGCGCGGCAACCTCCTGCAGGACGTGGCCCAGCAGGCCCTCGACGCCGCGGCGATCGCCCTGCGGCTGCCGAAACGCCTGGAAGCACTGGCCAGCCGCCTCGAGGAGGGGTCGCTTGCGGTGGCCAATCCCCGCATTGAGCGCCAGCTCGCCCGGCTGGACCGCAGGGCCCGGCGGTCGGCGTCGGCCCTTGTTTTTGCGGCCCTGCTCATCGCCGGCGCCGTGGTGCGGGCAGACGACGTTGTCCTGGGCAGCGTCCTCATGGCCGGTTCCGTGGTCCCGCTGCTGCACGGGCTGTGGGCGGGCCGCCGCGGCCCGTGACCGCGTCAGGCGCGTCCCTGGAATACAAGCCAGCCGGCAAGCGTGGACAGCCCCGTGAGTAAGGCGCCCCACAGCATGTCCACCACGACCAGCTGCAGCGGCCACACCTTCAGGGTGGCGGCGTTGGTGAGGTCATACGTAGCGTAGGCGAAGGCGCCCACCGCCGCGCCGTAACCCAGGGCAGTGAGCCAGCTGCCGCCGTCGAGGGCAGGCCGAAGGGCGAAAAACACAATCCCGGCGATGTAAATGACATAGAAGGCGACGGCGTAACCTAGATGTGGTTTATCCGCCAGCAGCTCGCCGATATGGCTGCGGTAAAAGGGGTTCATCAGTTTGAGCCAGGCGGCGTCAATCGCGGCGAAGGCGGCGGCGACAACCAGGAACTGCAGTATGACCATAGGGGAGCTTAGCAACATGTACGACGACGGCCCCGGACCCCGCACGCTAACCGTTGTGCGGCAGGAACGGTCGCTGGGTGCGGGCCGTGACCTGGAGCTCGGCCTGGAACTCCTGGCGCGGGTGAAGACGGGGGACATTGGCCCCACGCTCCGGCTTTACCGGCCTGCGCCCACCGTGGCCTTCGGCCAGCGTGACACCCGCTTGCCGGGCTTTGAGGCGGCTGCCCAGGCGTGCAGGGCCAACGGCTTCGAGCCCCTGGTCCGCCGGGCAGGGGGGCGGGCGGCCGCCTACCACGAGGGGGCCCTGGTGGTGGACCACCTTCAACCGGATGCCGATGCGATCGCAGGGTCCAAAACCAGGTTCGGTTTCTTTGGGGAGCTGTTTGCCGAGGTACTGCGCAGCGTCGGCGTGCAGGCGGCCGTGGGCGAGATTCCGGGCGAATACTGCCCCGGTGAGTTCAGCGTGCACGGAACCGATCCGGCTGACGGCGGCCGCCGGGTGAAGCTGGTGGGCACGGCGCAACGCGTTGTGGCCGGCGGTTGGCTTTTCAGTTCCGTCATTGTGGTGGAAAACTCTGCGCCCATCCGCAAAGTGCTGACCGACAGCTATGCCGCCCTGGGGCTGGACTGGAATCCCGCCACGGCAGGTGCGGTGGACGATCTGGTCCCTGGCATGGACGTAGCCGCGGTGGAAAATGCCTTGCTTGCCACCTACGCGGGCCATGCCGTCCTGGAGGCCGCTTCCTTCAGCAGCCTGGGGGCATGACCCGCGCGGTGGCGTTAAAACCTAGGCTGCGAGACGGGTCTTGACCTCGGCTGCGGAAGGGTTCGTGGCTGCGGTGCCGTCCGGGAAGAGGACGGTGGGTACCGTGCGGTTGCCGCCGTTAAGCTGCTCCACGAGTTCGGCCGTGCCTTCCACTTCCTCAATGTTGATCTCGGTGTAGCCGATGCCCTGGGCATCCAGCTGCTTCTTCAGCCGGTTGCAGTAGCCGCACCAGGTAGTGGAAAACATGGTGATGGTGCCGGAGTCGGGAGTGAAGTCCACGGAGCTCTCCTCTGTGTCGATGACGGTTTCGTTCCTGACAACGGTAACGTGGCGGCCTCTATTCCCAGGCAAACCCCGGCCGCAGGCCCTTCATATGTCGCCAATGGCGGTTCAGCAGGAGACGGTGGCGCCTGGAAGGGGTTGCCCGGTCCAGGTGTTCCCTCCCCCGGTGGTGTAGAGTCCCCGGATGTTATAGGGCCTTGCGAACCTTACGCCTGACAGCCTGACGGTGACCGGAGTGAGGTCGTTTTGGGCCCTGTCCACCACGAGCAGCGGCGTCATGCCGTTGGCATCCTGGAAGATTTCGATCCGGAATGCATTGGCGCGGGGAACGTAGCCATAGTTCGTGAAGGTGAGCGTCAGGTCCCTGCCGGTGCAACTCGACGTGGCCGCCGTGCCGACCGGCTGCGCCAGGTAGACAGTTGCTGCGCTCATCTTTCCCGCTGCCTCGGAAGTAAACGCTGCCTGGGCGATTCCTGGCGCGAAGAGCAGTACCGCGGCCGCTGTCAGGACCGCCGCGGACCGGGCGACACCGGAGGGCCTGGCCGCCTCGGTGTCTCGGATGGTGCGCACGGCCTAATCTCCTTTTCAGTGTCCGGGATGGTCTATTCCTGCTTGTACTCGCCGCCGCTCCGGAAGGATGTGGAGCAGCCACAGGCAAGAGCAGGATGTGCGTAACAGCCCTGTTGGTCCAGGCTGCCGTGCCCTCTGCCATTTTTCCGCAGCCGACGGTCATCGAGCACCGTGGGCCGGATCCCCGGCGGCAAGATGTCCATCAGCCGTGCTCTGCGACGGGGAGGAGCTGTTGGCACTGGGTTCCGTCTTCCAGATCGAGAGCAGGACCATGGCGACCAGGACCGCCGGTGCGCCGTACACCAGGCTTTGCAGGAGCACCGGTTCCCGGAGGGCCCGGATGGCCGACCCGAGGTACGGGATGGTGGCGGAGTGGACATGGACCGTGCCGCCCTGCAGGGCGGCGGTCCACGGATCGGCACCGTTGTTTGCGTCGCCCTTGGTGCGGACGGACGTGGTCCCGTCGCCTTTCCTGACAATTTCGATGATGCGGTGGGTTTCTACGCGGTGGTCCTCGACCGGTATCCCATAGGTGATGATGTCCCCGGTTTTGAGGCTGCTGACCGGTTTCGGTACTGATACCACGACGTCACCGGCGTTGATCAGCGGGGCCATGGATCCGGTGAGCATGGTGCTGGTCTGGTACCCCAGGACCCTGGGCCCGACGGCCAGGAACAGGAACGCTGCCACGGCGCCGAGCATCATCAGCGTCGATGCAGCCCTGGCCGTGGGCCGGAGCGCTTTGGCCCAGCGGCCTACGGCCGGTGCAGCGGCGGAGGATGCCGCCGTGGTGGCACAAGGGGGGTCTTGGGTGAAAGCTGCCGTCATGGCGGTGTCCGTTCCAGGTGGTGCCCTCCGCCGCCCACGTCTCAGCAGGCGGCGGAGGACCAGGTTGGTTAGTTGCTGGCGCCGGAGCGCTGCGTTCCGGTGAAGGACAGGTCGATGGCGCTGCTCTTGGCCTGGAAGGTGTTGTCCGCTGCGCCGGGCAGGGACAGGGTTACGCGCAGGTTATCGGTGTTGCCGGCCGCAGTGGAGGTGAGACCGGTCAGCGGGAGGTTGGCACCGATGACCGCGCGGGGGGCCAGGACTTGGGTGATGGTCCCGCCCGCGCAGGTGTAGGTGTAGGCGGGGGCGGTGCCGGCTTCGGTCCACGGAACGGAGCAATTGTCGATCGCGAGCTGCAGGCCCAGGGCCGGGTCGGTGTCCAGCTTGGAGGTGGTGGTGGCCAGCGTTGTCAGTGTGATGCCGGCCAGTGCCTGGTTGCCGGTGGCATTGGTGAGCGTCACGGCGCGCTGCACGGTATCGCCCGGGACCAGGCCGGTGGCGGCGACGCTGAGGCGGTTGGCTGCGCCTGATGCGCCCAGTGTGATTGCAACGGTGCCCGAGGAGACCTCGGTGGAGGCGGAGGTGCTGGAGGTGAATGCACCGTACGTGCCCAGGCCTGCGACGCCGGCGGCGGTGCCGACCAGGGCCAGGGAGGCGACGACTTTACCTGTGGTGGTGTTGAGGCTGAGACCCATGATGACAAACTTCCATTTCTTTGAGGACGGCCCGCCTTCTGCGGTCCGATTGGCTGCCGGCTTCCCCTTCCGACAACGCCAACAATGCCCGCCCCGTATCAAGAAACCTGGTCGGTGATAGTCAAAGTCCCATCAAAAACAAGACCTAACGCTCAAGATTGAATCAAGGCCAGCGTAGCCAGCCCCTTGGCCACATCCACTCCCTTGAGAGAATCCCTGGCATCAATCCGGATGACACCACCTGGCGCCGGTGGCATGCTGGAGCCATGTGTGGACGCTACGTGATGGCCCGTGCCGTGGGGGACCTTTTGGCCGAGTTCGACGCCGAGCTTGAGGGCGAGGTGAGCATTCCGCCGTCGTGGAATGTGGCGCCGACGGATGACGTTCCCATTGTCCTGGAACGCCTGGTGGATGACGGGAGGGCTGCCAGGCAGGTGCGCCAGCTCCATGTTGCCCGGTGGGGGCTGGTCCCGTCCTGGGCCAAGGACCCGGGCATCGGCTCAAGGATGATCAACGCGCGCAGTGAGTCCGTGCTTGAGAAGCCGGCGTTCCGCAAGGCCGCGCAGTCGCGCCGCTGTGCAGTCCCGGCAGATGGATACTACGAATGGAAGCAGGGTCCGGGAAAATCCAAGCAGCCGTACTATGTGCACCCGGGCGGGGGGACGGGCCTGGTCTTCGCAGGGCTCTATGAGTGGTGGAAGGATCCCGCGTGGCCGGCAGGGGAGCCCGGCGGCTGGATGCTCTCCACGTCCATCCTGACCACTGACACGCCGCCGCCGGGCAGTGAGTCGACGGTGTTCGGAAAACTCACCGCCTTGCATGACCGCGTGCCGCTGCCCATGGACAAAGCCACGATGCGGGCATGGCTCGACCCGGCCGCGGACGACGCCGCAGGCCTGGTTGACCTGGTGCGGGCGGGGGTCAAGGACGTGGCGGCGGACTGGCGCGTGGACTCAGTCGGGAAAGAAGTCGGCAACGTCCGGAACAACGGGCCGGAACTCATCCGGCCCGTTGAAGCACTCTTCTAGCAGTCCGGCGCGGACCCGCGGCAAGCGCTAAACGGTGACCGCGCCGTCGTCGTCCACTCTCCAGGTGGGATTGTAGGCAACCTCCCACCGGAAGCCGTCCGGATCGGCGAAGTATCCGCTGTACCCGCCCCACGGCTGGGTGATGGGTTCCGCGATAATGACGGCCCCCGCAGCGGCCGCTTCTTCCATGACACGGTCCACGTCCTCAGTGGACGGAAGGTTGTGGCTAAGCGTGATGCAGGGAACCGGGCCGGGCGGACTGACGCCGGCGTCAGCCTGCATCTGGCGCACGTCCCACAGGGACAGCACCAAACCGTGGTTCACCTGGATGAACACAACATCCTCCGCAAGTTCACGGTGGACCGGCCAGCCAAGGCCGTCCACATAGAACGCGCGGGAGGCGGAAACGCTGCGGACACCTAGTGAGATGAAGTCGACTCTGGGCTGCATGCTTCGATACTGTCAGACGATGGCGACAATTCAAGGAAATGATCGAGATGCTTTGGCCGACAAGGAACAGCTCGCTGCGGTCCGCATTGCTGTTGACGAGGTTGATGACCAGATTGTCACCCTCATCGCCCGCCGGGAACGGCTGATCCGGATTGCCGGAACCCTCAAGGGCGATGACGCCGAAGTCCGTGCGCCCGGGCGCGTGGAACGGATCATTGAGCATGTCCGCTCGGCGGCGGAGAAAAAAGACATCGACCCGGACATCGTGGAGTCCACGTACCGGGCAATGATCTCCGGCTTCATCGAACTGGAAATGCGGGTCCACAAAGGGAACAGCTGAGCTGCCCGCAAGCCCTTGTTCAGAGGTGTTCCTCCACGGGGACGCCGTGCTGGAATTCCCTGCCTTCGGCCTCGCTGAAGGCTGACATGACATGCCCCTTGCCAAGGCCGTTCAAGGCCGCCATGGGGAAGCTGCCCGTAATGGTGCTATCGGAGTGGGTCACGCCGGACAGGTCGTAGTCTTCTTCGACTCCCTGTTCACGGTTGAATGAGTAAAAGGCAATCGCCTCCCCGTTCATGAACTCAATGCATAACCGCCGTTGTGTTGAATAGTCCGGCGTAGCACCTACCAGCCCAACCACGTAAGCACCGGACGCCGGGATGGTGCCGTCTATATTGAACGTGGCCACCACGGTGGAGTCCTGGGTTGAAATGCTTGCCTGCTTTAGAAGTGCGTCTTGGGTGCTCATGGCACCATCCTGCTCCCTGTCGATCGGTCCGTCCACCCTTGCGCGCCATTCTCCTTGTCCTTCCCCGTACCCTTCTTTGCGCACGTTCAGGGCAGGGGTAGACTGGATGTATTCGAACAGGTATTCGAATAAACCAGTTTGGATCCAGGAGGCGCCATGGGCATGTTCAGCCAATCCGTGGACGTCGAGTGCGGCGCTTACGGCGAACCCCTGCGCCTGCTGTGGGCAGGACGTTCCTATGCTGTTTGTGCTGAACCGGTGCGCTGGTACGAACGCCGGCAATGGTGGGCGGAAGAAAGCCGCGCTCCGCTTGGCAGTGGACCCGGACTGGTGGACCACGAAATCTGGCGGGTCCAGGTGCGGCCTGACCCCCCTGTCCTTGGAGCCCTTGAGCCGGAAGAAACTTTGACGCTTGACCTCACCAGGCATATCCAAAGCGGCCGCTGGCGGCTGCTGCGCATCCATGACGCACTCCGGCCAAGGACAGCATGAGCTTCACCCATCTTCACGTCTCCACTGCCTTCAGTGCGCACTACGGCGTCTCCTGGCCTGAGGAACTGGCACAGGCCGCCGCCGCTGACGGTGCAACAGCCCTTGCCTGCACTGACCGTGACGGTTTGTACGGAACCATCAAACACCTCAAGGCATGCATGGGAGCGGGCATTGATCCCATTGTGGGTGTTGACCTTGCGGTATTTGACGACGACGATCACCGCACCCAGCTTGCCGGCAGGGTGGTGGTGCTGGCTCGGGGCAACAACAACGGGGCGGGCTACCGCGCGCTCTGCAGGCTGATATCAGATGCCCATGCCCGTACCTCCGGGAAATCCGGGGGAACGGTTCCAGTTGCCGTGACCAGGGCGGAACTTGCTTCCCGAACCCTCGATCCCCAAACCCTGAAACCGGTGTTGACTGTCCTGATCGGGCCAGATTCCGACGTCGGCCGGGCCATGGGCGGGCGGCGCTACCTTCGCCCGCGCACCTTGTTCATGCAATGGCTGGACGCAATGCCCGCAGGCACTTTGGTTGCCGAGATAGTCTCCCAGCTCAGCGCACCCGGAAAGCCCTTGAGTACAGCCCATGCTGTCCGCATGCTCAAGCTGGCAGAAGAGCATCATGTTCCTGCAATCCTGACAAACGCCGTCCGGTACTGCGCTGCAGACGGAGCACCCACCGCGGATGTGCTCGACTCAGCACGCACCCTGAAATCCCTGCCGGAACTCGCGGAAGAGCCCCTGCTGCAGCCAACAGGCCAAGGCTGGCTTAAATCCTCCGCGGAGATGCTCCGCCTGGGCAAGGAGATCATTTCTGCGGCAGGCTATGGCGCAGCGGACCTCAAGCAACTGATGAAGCAGACCGAGGCGCTGGCGGACCTTTGCAGGATTGATCCGGTCACGGACATGGGGTGGAAGCAGCCCGTGGTGCCGGAAGCTTCAGTGATCGGGATCAGCCAGGATCCGCATCTTGAACTCGTCCAGCGGTGCCAGGCTGGAATCACCAGGCGGTTCCCGGGAATTACTGGTACTGCCGGACAAAGGATGCGCTCCCGGCTCGATCACGAACTGGGCATCATCCGCAACCTTGGCTTCTCCTCCTATTTCCTGACGGTTGCCGAGGTGTCCCGCATGATCCAGGAAATGGGAGTGCGGGCAGCAGCCCGTGGATCCGGCGCCTCAAGCCTGGTCAATTACCTGATCGACGTCAGCCAGGTGAACCCCCTGCAGCATGACCTGATTTTCGAACGCTTCCTGTCGCAGGACCGGGCAACACTTCCGGATATTGATATCGACGTTGAAAGCGCGGAGCGGCACAACGTCTACCACCGGATTTTTCAGCGCTTTGGTACCGAGCGGGTCACCCTGATGAGCATGCAGAATGGCTACCGGGCCAGGGGTGCAGTGCGGGACGCCGGCATGGCGCTGGGCATGGACGACGACGAGGTGGGGGAGATTGCAAAGCAGCTGTGGCGCTTTTCTGCCCGCAACTTCCGTGAAGCACTCCAGGAAAAACCTGAACTTCGGGAGTTCGCCGGCCGGGTGGAACAGCGGGACCTGGATGGAAACCAGCAACTTGATCTGTTGGTGGACCTGACGGAACGCCTTGACAGGCTGCCCCGGCATATCTCCATGCATCCCTGCGGCGTGATCCTTGGCGACGCAACCCTGCTTGACCGCACTCCTGTGCAGCCCAGCGGACTTGGCCTCCCCATGAGCCAGTTCGATAAACACGACATGGATCCCATGGGCATGCTCAAGCTTGATGTCCTTGGGGTCCGGATGCAAAGCGCCATGGCTTTTGCCGTGCGGGAAGTCATCCGTATCCACCCCTCCAAGGAAGAAGTGGTGGCAGCCGGAAAGCATTCACCTGGTCCGGACGGTGCCGGTCCCGACTACATTGCGGACAACGGACGCATCGACCTCAATGCCGTCCCGCTGGATGATGAAGCCACCTTTGAACTGATCAGGAGCACCCACACCCTGGGCTGCTTCCAGATTGAATCGCCCGGGCAGCGTGAGCTCATCGGCAAGATGGCACCCCGGGAATTCAACGACCTCATCATCGATATCTCACTGTTCCGCCCCGGCCCCATGAAATCGGACATGGTTCGGCCCTTCCTTGAGCACCGGCATGGTTTCGCCCCCGAGGTGTACCCCCATCCGGACCTGAAACCGGTCCTCGCGGAGACCCACGGCGTCACCGTTTTCCACGAACAGATCCTGAAGACCTTCGACGTCATGACAGGCTGCGGACTTGCACGGGCGGACGAGTTCCGCCGTGCATTGGGCAACGACGCCCTTGAGCCGGGCGTGGAGGAGTTCTTCCGCAAAGCGGCTAGGGAAAGGGGCTACGCACCCGCTGTGGTGGACAACGTCTGGGGGACCTTGAAAGCCTTCGGAAGCTTCGGATTCTGCAAGGCGCATGGTGCTGCCTTTGCCGTCCCCACATACCAGTCTGCCTGGCTGAAAGCTCACCATCCCGAAGCATTCCTTGCCGGGCTGTGGGAACACGATCCCGGGATGTACCCCAAAAGGCTGCTGGTAGCGGAAGCCCGGCGCCTGGGGATCCCGATCCTCCCGTTGGACATCAACCGAAGCAAGGCGGAGTACCGGGTGGAACGGGTAGGGCAAGGCCCGGATGAAGGAAAACTGGGAATCAGGCTAAGCCTGAACGGCATTTACGGATTGTCCGCAACAGAACTTAAGCGGATCGTCGCCGGCCAGCCCTTCGACTCCCTCGCTGACCTGAGGGCACGGTCAAGGATCAGCAAGCCCGGCATCAAAAGGCTGGCCCAGCTGGGCGCTTTTGATTCCCTTCACCGGGAGGCAGGCGGCAATGCAAACCGTGCGGACCTTGTCCAACATCTGCAAAAACTCCAAGGTTCCGGCAGTGGACGGAAAGGAGTGGAGGTTATCGAGGGGCAGCTCTCCCTGCCTTTGGGGGATGTTGAGCTGCGCAACGTCAAGCCGGGGCTGCCGGCGCCAACCTTGGTGGAGAATGTGCGGGCCGAACTCGACCTTATGGCTGTTGATGTCAGCAGCCACCTGATGGACAGCCACCGGCCGATGCTCAACAGGCTGGGAGTCACCACGGCGGATAAGCTCCTCGGACTGCGGAACGGGACGGAAGTGCTGGTGGCCGGGGTTCGCGTGGCAACCCAGACGCCGCCCATGCGGGGCGGCCGGCGGGTAGTTTTCATCAGCATCGACGACGGCACCGGCTGCATAGATTCGGTCTTCTTCCATGAAGCCCAGGAAAAGGCAGGAATGCTCCTCTTTGGAACCCGGCTGCTCCTGATCCGTGGCACCACCAGGCGGACCGGCCCGCGGGGAATAAGCCTGAGCGCGAGCATGGCCTGGGACCTGAGCCGCACCGAAACCTTGCCGTTCCAGGGTTCCCAGGCGCAGGAACCGGAGGCCCGGCACCCCCTGGACGGAATCACCCGCACCCTCGCCATCACGGGATTCAGCGGCTGATCCTCGGGTGCGCCGCGTTGGTCGGGCCTGAGCGGAACCGATAGCATTGACGATGGCTGGCTGTGGTCCCCGTATGCCACAAGCTATGAAGCCTTAACTTTGAATAGGAGACACCCGTGTCAGATGCCCAGCAGATCACCCTTCTCGTCGATGGCGAAGAGACCAAGGTGACTACCGGGACAACCGGTGCGGAACTCTTCTTTGAGCGCCGTGATGTTGTTGTTGCCCGCGTCAATGGCGAGCTTAAGGACCTGGACCAGGAGCTGCCTGAAGGCGCTGACGTCGAGGGCGTAACCATCGATTCCCCGGACGGGCTCAACGTCCTCCGCCACTCCACCGCCCACGTCATGGCACAGGCCGTCCAGCAGTTGCGGCCGGACGCCAAACTGGGCATCGGCCCGTACATCACCGACGGCTTCTACTTCGATTTCGATGTTGCCGAGCCGTTCACTCCCGAGGACCTCAAGACCCTCGAAAAGATGATGCAGAAGATCATCAACCAGAACCAGAAGTTCGTCCGCCGCGTGGTCAACGAGGACGAGGCCCGCGAAGCGATGAAGGACGAGCCCTACAAGCTTGAACTCCTTGGCAAGAAGAATGAAGCCGCAGAGGCCGGCGAGGGCGTCAACGTTGAGGTCGGCGCCGGCGACATCACCATCTACGACAATGTGGAGCGCAAGGACGGGACCACCGTCTGGTGCGACCTTTGCCGCGGGCCGCACCTGCCCAACACCAAGCTGATCTCCAATGCCTTCGCCCTCACCCGTTCGTCCTCCGCCTACTGGCTGGGCAACCAGAAGAACCAGCAGCTGCAGCGGATCTACGGCACTGCGTGGCCCACCAAGGACGCGCTCAAGGCCTACCAGGAGCGCATCGCCGAGGCCGAACGCCGGGACCACCGCAAGCTCGGCTCTGAACTGGACCTGTTCTCCTTCCCGGACGAACTCGGCTCGGGCCTTCCGGTCTTCCACCCCAAGGGCGGCATCATCCGCAAGGAGATGGAGGACTACTCCCGGCAGCGCCATGTTGAGGCCGGCTATGAGTTCGTGTACACGCCGCATATCACCAAGGGCCACCTGTACGAGGTCTCGGGCCACCTGGACTGGTACAAGGACGGCATGTTCCCGGCCATGCATGTGGACGCCGAACTCAATGAAGACGGCACCGTCCGCAAACCCGGCCAGGACTACTACCTCAAGCCGATGAACTGCCCCATGCACAACCTGGTCTTCCGGTCCCGCGGCCGCTCCTACCGTGAGCTGCCCCTGCGGCTGTTCGAATTCGGGTCCGTGTACCGGTACGAGAAGTCCGGCGTGGTGCACGGGCTGACCCGGGTCCGCGGCATGACACAGGACGACGCCCACATCTACTGCACCCGCGAGCAGATGAAGGGTGAGCTCACCAAGACCCTGACGTTCGTGCTCGACCTGCTCAAGGACTACGGCCTGAACGACTTCTACCTGGAGCTTTCCACCAAGGATCCGGAGAAGTTCGTCGGTGACGACGCCGCCTGGGAGGAAGCCACCCGGACCCTCGCCGAAGTGGCCGAGGAATCAGGCCTGGAACTTGTCGCTGATCCGGGCGGGGCCGCGTTCTACGGCCCCAAGATCTCCGTGCAGGCGAAGGACGCCCTGGGCCGGACCTGGCAGATGTCCACCATCCAGCTGGACTTCAACCTGCCGGAACGGTTCGAACTGGAATTCCAGGCGGCAGACGGCACGCGCCAGCGGCCCGTTATGATCCACCGCGCCCTGTTCGGATCGATTGAGCGGTTCATGGGAGTGCTCACCGAGCATTACGCCGGCGCCTTCCCCGCCTGGCTGGCCCCGGTGCAGGTGGTGGGCATCCCGGTGGCGGAAACGTTCAACGAATACATGTTCGACGTCGTCGACCAGCTCAAGGCCGCAGGCATCCGTGCCGAGGTGGACACCTCCTCGGACCGGTTCCCGAAGAAGATCCGCACCGCCAGCAAGGACAAGATCCCGTTCGTGCTGATCGCCGGCGGGGATGACGCCGAGGCAGGCGCAGTCTCGTTCCGCTTCCGGGACGGAAGCCAGGACAACGGCGTGCCCGTGGCAGAGGCAGTCAAGCGGATCACGGAAGCCGTCCGTAACCGGACCAGCTAGCGGAAACGGAACAGCACGGTGCAGGAGAACACAGGCGCAGGGTATCCAGGCGATGCCGGCGTTACCGACGACTTTGACCTCGCCGGTGTCCCGGACGCCTTCCAGCGCCTGTGGACTCCGCACCGCATGGCCTACATCAAAGGCGGGCAGCACCAGTTCAAGAATGAGAACGACTGCCCGTTCTGCATTGGCCCCGGCCGGACAGACGAGGAAGCCCTCATCGTCCACCGCGGAAAGACGTGCTACGTGGTGCTGAACCTTTTTCCCTATAACCCCGGCCATCTCCTGGTGTGCCCCTACCGCCACATTCCGGACTACACCGACCTGACCCTCGACGAGACCGCCGAGTTCGCGGAGCTCACCCAGACCGCCATGAAAGTCCTGCGGAAAGTGGCCAACCCGGGAGGATTCAACCTCGGCATGAACCAGGGCGTCGTGGGCGGCGCCGGAATCGCGGCGCACCTCCACCAGCACATCGTTCCCCGCTGGGGCGGTGACGGGAATTTCTTCCCGATCATCGCCCAGACCAAGGCCATCACGCAGACCCTCGACGAGGTCCGCCAGCAGGTGGCCGACGCCTGGCCCGGGGAGACGGATGCTGAATAGGCACGCCCGCGGTTTCTTCACCGCGCTGTTCACCCCGCTTGCCCGCTGGCTCCTCAAGATCGGTGTTTCGCCGGACGCCGTAACCGTCATCGGCACCGCCGGTGTCGTGGTGGGTGCCCTGGTCTTTTATCCGCTCGGCCAGCTTTGGTGGGGGACCTTGTTCATCACCGCGTTTATCTTCTCCGATGTCCTGGACGGCATCATGGCCAGGATGCGGGAGGTGGGCAGCCGGTGGGGCAACTTCCTCGACTCCACGCTCGACCGGATAGCCGACGGCGCCCTGTTCGCCGGCCTGGCCGTGTGGTTTTTCACCGGCGGGGCGAACATTCCCATTGCAGTGGCAGCCACGGTCTGCCTGGTCCTTGGCATGGTGGTTTCGTATGCCAGGGCGAAAGCCGAATCGCTGGGCTTCACGGCCAACACCGGGATCGCGGAGCGGGCCGAGCGCCTGGTATCGGTGCTGGTTGTCACCGGCTTCACGGGCCTGGGGCTTCCGGAGGTGGTGCTGCTGGTGACGCTCCTTCTGCTGGCCATCGCGAGTTTCATCACGGTGGTGCAGCGAGTACTATCCGTCCGGCGCCAGTCCCTCGCCGAGCCGTCGCCTGCTGATTAAGGCGAATTAAGCCTGCTGGCTGCGGTGAGACTAGTATTAGGACTGCCCGGTCAATGGATCCGGCAACCCGGTGAGTGTACATCGGCATCTCCGTGCCGCCCTGCACCCCGGCGAAGGTCATCTATCTACCCATAGGGGTTTTTGTGTCTACACCTGATGTAAGCAGCGAAGCCGGTTCGTCCGCGAACA